>NZ_JHVK01000009.1 GCF_000620105.1 Microvirgula aerodenitrificans DSM 15089
CTTTGGTGACCTCATTTTCCAGCAAGGCATTCGCCAGCATGCGCTTGAGGCGCGCGTTTTCAGCCTCCAACTCCTTCAGACGCTTGGCGTCAGATACATTCATTCCGCCAAATTTGCTGCGCCACAGGTAGAAGCTTGCTTCCGAGAAGCCATGCAGCCGGCACAGCTCCTTCACCGGCAGACCTGCCTCCGCTTCACGCAGGAACCCAATGATCTGCTCTTCTGTATACCGTTTTTTCATGCCCAATCTCCCTCACCACTAGGATTGGACTCTAGACCAGCGTGCTACTCAAATCCGGGGGGACGTCGCACCATACCCGGATTGCGCAGCAAGTCTGGGCCCGACAGAAGCAAAGAAAGCAAGCCATGGAGCAGGTGCTGTCCGACCCTCTGGGGCTCATTGAGGGCCATATGGAGCGACATAGACAGATTGCTGCCTATGAAGCTGCGGGACGCCACTTCGATGCTGGAGCGTTGCGAGTAAGAACCGGGCTGGAAGTGGGAGCAGTTTTTGTAGGGGGGGCGATAAAAGGGGTTGGAGGGCTGAGGAAAACTGATATATTCGAGAGCGGTACTGGGCGAGCTGCAGGTGGAGAGTTTGCTAAGGATGCTCCATATGTGATTCGTTACAACCCAAAAATGCCTGGACGGCCTGATCCACAGTTTTCTGTCGATTCACTAGTATTCAAAAATCCAATTGGTTATAACTCACATGGATTCCCGCGTGATGCAGGAGAGTTCTGATGGCATTGGATTGATAAAAATCCAGCGTCGATTAGCCAGGGCAATAAGTATTTTATTGAAAATTATAATCGATTCAAAGTTTCACCACGAATTGATAAAGCATGGATTGACGCTTTTCCAGAGCATGGGGGATTTATGGGTGATGTGTTGATTCACCATCACGTAAATTTTGGGCAATATACAATTCCAGTTCCAGGGAAAACGCATATTGGCTCTGGTGGCCTGTGGCATATGTGGGAGGGAATGAAATGGCTTTGTTGACAGTTGAAGAAATCAGGAAAGGCCTAGATCAGGAATTTATCCCGCTTGAACCTATGGTAGCAGGACTTCGTTTAATTGATGGGGGGGTTTCAGAGGATGTGTTGGGTATTTTTGAAAATGAAAATAAAATTTCTTTTCCGGATAATTTTAGATGCTTGATAAAAAAAATTGATTTTGGGAACCTTACGATTGGTCCGGTTGTTTTTTGCAATGGTGGTGATTATCTGAAGGAACTTTTTCAGCTTAATGTTGAAATGGCGTGGTGGGGGAGAGGGGGGCGGCCTAAAGATTTATTTGTTATTGCCAATTCGGACCCTTACGTTATTATATTAAATATAAAAACAGGGAACATTTTGGCGGCAGATTTTGAGCTTGGCTGGCAGTGTGCGAAAAAAATAGCCAGTAATTTTGATTTTTACTTGAGAGGTGTCGGTACCACGATGCTACGCCGTAATGAAGTGGGCAATAGATGCGCTTTTGCTAAAACTATCATGAAGGATGTTGGTGGAGCAGATTTGACATACTGGTCTCAACTGGCTGGATAATTTTTTATGAGCGTGCCAGCTTCAAATTGAAAAAGCTGCCAGTCGTCGAAATTTATGGAGGATCAGGTAGTCTAGCACTCTGTGTGTGGGCTGTTCGCCAGCGGTGCTTGGCCACAGCGTCGGCAAGGGCCTGCATGCCGCAGGACTCCGGCAGTCGTTGCTGAGCGGCACCCTCAAGAGCATGGCCTCGGGCGGAGCCCAGTCCCTTGTCCATGGTGTGCGGCCGAACTGGGGCCGGATCGCGGCGGAATCGTTCGGCAACAACGTCGGCCATCAGGTGGTGGGTTCGGCCGTCGAACGGGACCGGGAACAACAGCAACAGCGGCAGCCACAAGCGATCCGGCGGGAAGTGGCCGGCCAGAACGACGCCGTCGGCTATCGGGACGATGGCGGACGGCAGGCACGAGCGGAAACCGCCTGGCGCCAGCAGGAGCGCAGGCGGCAGGTGGCCATTGCCGAGGTGCAGTCGCTGGAGCGGGGGGCTGACGTCTCGCTGAATGGCGAAGCGATGCTGGATGAGATCGTGGTGACGGCATCGCGGCTGCCTCCGGGCGACGAACCGGGAGCCATGCAGCGAGCGCGGGATGCCTACAGCGAAGCGCTGAAGGATGCATTGATTGGCACAGGACAGATCCTGTCGGATCAAATGTATTTCATGGCATCCAGAGCCAGTGGCGGGCTGATAGACGACAGGGGCGCAGCCGCACGCAATGTGGAACTGGTACGCGGCACGATGGATGCCATCGCGGGGATTCCACGGCAGTTTGCTGTCGGAATGTACTATCTGGCTCACCCCGGTGAACTGAATGCGGAGCAGATCGGCCGGGCAATGGGTGGGGCTGCGGCCGGGTATGTGGGGGGGCGGGTTGCTGCTAGGGTGGGGGGGAAAGGAAGCCTTGGCTATGCTGGAGGGGTGGGAGAGAGCATTCCAAATAAAACAGGAAAATATGGAAAGTTCAGCTCAGCAAACGAATTGGCAACTGAAGTATATCTTCGCTATCAACGTCATACAGATGAAGCTTACATAGCAACATTGCGTGCAGTAGAGCGTGGTAGGCTTAATATCCGGGATGGTATGTCTCAGGAAATTATTATAGGACAACGTACTGACGCGATCGCTCGGGCTCGTATGGAAAGATGGTTGAGGAGTGAAGAAATTTCGGAAGGAATAGGGCAGGCTGTTCAGTTAAATAGATGGCTGCGAGATCCATCTGGTAGTGGAGCTTATCGAATACCAGATGTGCGCATTCCAGATGCTAATTTTATTATGGACGGAACCATTGGGTATAAATGGCAAGCAACTCGCCAAATTTCTGATTTTTACAAATTTTCAGAAGGTTCGTATATTACGATTGTACGCCCTGTTGAGTTAGGTGGCTCTTATAGTCTTTTGGTTATTGCTGTTAATTAATAAGGTGCTATAAAATGTGGGTTAATAGTTTTGATGGTCTGCTTGATTTTCTGTCACTTGTAATAGTTTGTGCACCAGATAATTTCCCGGAAGAGGATTTTTTAAGTTCAAATGAGCAATTGACTCTTGATAAATCTTTTGAAGAAATCCAAGTTGGAATGCAATTTGTAAAAAACAAAATTGGGGATGGCGATTTTCTGATTGGGTTGCAGAACATTTTGGATGCATCATTGTCTGCCTACAGGAATGGAGATGATATAAAAGGAGCTCGTCTTCTTCAATGTTTTGAAGGGGAATTAATGAATATTAAGTGATGTATATTTATGCTTCTTTAAGAGGTGCGTGGTGCTTAGTTAATAATAATTATTGTTTGTGACGAAAACCATATCTAAATTTTATGATTCGCTATCAAAAAATGCTTCGCTTTTAGTGTCGGTGGCGTTCGTATTTTTTCGAGTGCTAATATATAAATTTATTTGATGCGGCCGTCGGAGAATGGGGCGCCAGTGCCATGGCCGGCAGTGCGCTGACCCAGGGCGCCTCAAGCGTACTGGGCATCGGTCACTTCAACTGGACCGCCGTCGCTGCAGCCGGTGCGGGTGCGGTGCTTGGCCACAGCGTCGGCAAGGGCCTGCATGCCGCAGGACTCCGGCAGCTCATTGCTGAGTGGAACCCTCAATAGCATGGCCTCGGGCGGAACCCAGTCACTCCTTCATGGCCTGCGGCCGAACTGGGGCCGGATCGCGGCGAAACCTTTCGACAACGGCGCTGGCCGTCAGGTTTTCCGCTGCAGCCCAATCGAATAGCGGGGAAATGGCGGCGGCCTTGTCATGCCCGACAGAACCGGCGCGTCGGCCTGCTCTCCGGAGCATGCCGGCTGACAGCAGAGACGCCCCATTCACAATTTTTTTGAAAAATAGGATCCTTCTGATGGAAATTGGTTTGCACACAGCCGATGATGGTGACAACTGAGATTCTGACAGGCAGGCAAACAGAATGACCGACGAAATGGCTTTGCGACTGGGTACCCAGATGCTGTGGCATGCGTTATTGCTGGCAGGCCCGGTTCTGCTGGCTACGGTTGGAGTGGGCGTTGCCGTCAGCCTGGTTCAGGTCATTACCCAGATACAGGATGCATCATTGGCCTTTGTGCCGAAAATCCTCACGGTCGCCGCCGTGATATGGCTGATGGGGCCATGGATGCTGAAAACACTGCTTGCCTATGCAACCACCCTGATTGGCCAGATTCCCTTGCTGTTTCATTCCTAGCCGTGCCGGATGGCCTGGCCTGGCTGTATACGGTTTTTTTGCTGTCGCTCAGACTGGCACCGGTTTTGTTTCTTACGCCACTGCTGGGTGTTGGTGTTGTACCGGGTGCGGTAAAAAGTTTGCTGGTTATCGGTTTGTCCGGGCTTATGGCCGGCCAGGTTTCTCCATGGATTCCCGTACCCGCTGGCATGGTGATGGTGGTTTTGCAGGCCGGATCGGCATTACTGTCCGGCTGCTTGCTGGCATATGGAATTCAGGTGGCGTTTGCTGCGTTATCCCTTGCCGGGCGAGTGATGGATACACAAATGGGATTTGGTCTGGCGGGTGTGCTTAATCCACTTGTACGACAGTCCACGGCATTGAGTAGCTGGTTATTGACTCTGCTGGCAGTAGCGTATCTGCATGCTACCGGCGGTCAATATGTATTGTTGCGTTTTTTTGTGCTGCTACTGGTGGATTTCCCGCTGGGGAGTGCGGTGCCTCATGCATCGCTGCTGGCAGCAGTCAAACAGTCCGGGCTGGTTTTCGCGCTGGGCGTTGCTTTGGCGGCACCCGTCATGATCGGATTGTTTTTGCTGGATGTGGGTATGGCGCTGATTTCTCGCTCGATGCCGCAATTCAACGCGTTTCTGGTGTCGATTCCCGTAAAGGTGGCGGCCGGGTTGTTGTTTCTTGCCGTGCTGCTGCCGCAACTGGGGCGTTTTTTCGAGCGCTGGTTCACGTCCATCCTGCATTACTGGTCGATGTGGCCGCATGACTGAACCGCAGGCACAAGGATGCAGGAACAGGACCGGTCGGAAGAAGCCACACCGCACAAGCGGCGTGAGGCGCGCAAACAGGGCACGGTGGCGTGGAGCCCGGATGTTTATGCTGCTGCCGCCGTCGGGACGCTGCTTGCGATCCTGGTGATGGGTGGTGCCTCCCTGCATGCGGATCTGGCGGCGCTGTGGCGGGAAATGTGGTTGCCGGGTCGGGCTGAAGCCAGCGGGCCGCAGCAACTTGCCGCATGGAGTGCTGCCGTCGCCTGGCGTGCCGTGCTGGTACTGGCGCCGCTCTGGATCGCGTTATTGCTCGTCAGTCTTGCTGCCGGGATGTTGCAGGTCGGCATGAAATGGACGGCGGCGCCACTGAAGCCGGATTTCAGTCGGCTGAGCCCCGCTAATGGCTTCAAACGCTTGTTCAACCGCCGCGTGTTGTTCGAGGCAGGCAAGTCGGTGGTCAGGTTTCTGGTTTTTTCGGCTGTGTTGTATCACGCGCTGTCGACGTTGTTGCCGGGCTGGCTGCCATTGCCGGTCATGGCAGCGGGCAGGGCGGGCAAGGAGGCGGGGGCAGGGCTGATTCTGGTGCTGCAACGCCTGTTTCTGGCGATGCTCGTATTTGCCATCGTCGATTGGGGGTGGGTCCGTCGTTCCGTCATGAGCAAATTGCGCATGTCAAAAAGGGAATTGCGCGAGGAAATCAAACGGCGAGATGGCGACCCGCGAATCAAATCCAGGTTGCGCGAAATCAGGCTGCTATTCATGAACAAGATCCGTTCCGTCTCACGCGTCAAGGACGCGGATGTCCTGCTGGTCAACCCCCAGCATCTGGCACTGGCCATCCGCTACAAGAAGGACGAAATGGCAGTGCCATTGCTGCTGGCCAAGGGTGAGGGTGAGCTGGCGGAAAGGATGAAGGAAATTGCGCACCATCATCAGGTGCCGATCATGGAAAACCGGGTACTGGCGCAAAAACTCTACAAGGATGCTGAGGCCGGCCAGAATATTCCGGAGCAGCATTTCGAGGATGTGGCCAAGGCCCTGATATGGGCATTCCGGATCAAGGCCGGCAATGTGCCGGTGCCGGGGGTGCGTCAACGATGGACAAGCTAGTCCGTCTGCTCGGGAACAGCCCGGACGTGTGGATCGTCATGCTGACGGTCGGCATCCTGTGCGTGCTGTTCGCGCCGATTCCCTCCTGGCTGCTGGATGGCTTGCTGCTGCTCAACCTGAGTCTGGCGCTGTTTGTGCTGTTGCTGACCTTCCATGTGGGAAAGCCGGTCGAGTTTTCCACTTTCCCCTCGGTATTGCTGATCGCGACACTGTTCCGGTTGGCGCTGAATGTGGCGGCTACCCGGCTGATCCTGACTGATGGCGAGGCTGGCCGCGTGATTGCCGCCATTGGTGCCTATGTGGTCGGAGGCAACTACGTGATTGGCATCATCGTGTTCCTGATTCTGGTCGTCGTGCAGTACGTGGTCGTGACCAGTGGTGCCCAGCGTGTGGCCGAAGTGGCGGCGCGCTTCACGCTGGACAGCATGCCGGGTCAGCAGATGAGCATCGATGCGGACCTGAACATGGGCTTTATCGATCAGGAGACCGCGCAGCGCCGGCGCAAGACGATAGAGCAGGAAGCGGGCTTCTATGGCGCGATGGACGGGGCAAGCAAGTTCGTCAAGGGGGATGCCATCGCCGGCATCGTCATCCTGCTGATCAATCTGGTCGGGGGCTTTGCCATCGGCGTTGCCCAGCATGGGCTGTCATGGCAGGCGTCACTGCAGACCTATTCCCTGCTGACCATCGGTGACGGCATCGTCACCCAGGTTCCGGCGCTGGTGATTGCCGTGGGGACCGGCATCATCATCACCCGTTCGTCATCCGACGACCGGCTGAGCCGGGAAGTGGCGACCCAGTTCTCGGCCTATCCGGACATCATGATCATGGTGGGGGTTGCCTTGCTGCTGCTGGCCTGGCTGCCGGGCTTCCCCGGGACGCTGACCTGCCTGCTGGCCCTGACGCTGCTGGGGCTGGCGCTGTGCCTGAAGCGCATCCGGACGGGGACTGCGCCGGTCCCCGCAGAGACAGCGGTGACCCGGCCGGCGGAGGCCGATGCGCTGTACGACGCCATGCAGGTTGACACGCTGTCTGTCGGGCTGGGGGCGGATCTGGTGCCGCTGATGGGTGAGAACGGCGCGCTGCTGCTGGAGCGCATCGGTCTGCTGCGCCGGCAACTGGCACTGGATCTGGGGCTGATACTGCCTGCCGTTCGCGTCAGCGATGACAGAAGCCTGTCCGGCACCGGCTACCGGATCGTCCTGTGTGGCAGCAGGGTGGGAGAAGGGCGGCTGAGGGTCGGCAAATGGCTGGCCATTCACCCCGGTGGCGACCGGCCTGCGCTGGAGGGAGAGGCAACGACGGATCCGGCCTATCGCCTGCCGGCATTCTGGATCGACGATGCACAGCGGGAACGGGCAAGAGGGCTCAACTACACAGTGGTGGATGCAGCCACGGTGTTCATGACCCACTTTACCGAGCTGGTCCGGCGCTACGCCGCAGAGCTGCTGACCCGTGAAGAAACCGAACGGCTGCTGGAGCATGTCCGCAAGTCACAGCCGGCGCTGGTCAACGAACTGCTGCCGACCGTGCTGTCAGCAGGAGACGTGCAGCGGGTATTGCAGTCTCTGCTGCGGGAGAAGGTCTCGATCCGGCCGCTGCCGCTGATTCTTGAGGTACTGACCGATGCTGCGCGGGACAGCCATGATGTGGATGCACTGACGGCCAGGGTACGGCAGCGGCTTGGCAATGCGATCTGTGAGGGACTGCTTGATCCGGATGGCACGCTGAATGTCATGACGCTCGATGTCGCGGTCGAGCAGACGCTGTACGACGGCCTGCGGCAGGTGGAGGACGGGCAGGCGGGGGCGATTTCGCTGGACCCGCGTTTTGCTGAACGGCTGATCCAGCAACTGATCGGCCAGTCCGAACGCATGGCGGGGTCGAACCGGATGCCGGTGCTGCTGTGTGCGCCGGAGTGTCGGGTCCAGGTTCGCCGGCTGGCGGAACGGATGCTTCCCCACCTGCATGTACTGGCGATGACCGAGGTGCCGTCAGGGGTGAATCTGAAATCGTTTGCTGTCGTGTCGTGCTGATGGAGATCGACATGGATGAGTTGGGCAGCGTGTTGCTGGCGGCCATGCGGGCCGACATGGATCGGGTCGGTGCCATTGCGCACAACGTGGCCAATGTCTCGACCGCCGGTTTCAAGCGGGTATTCAGCATGGCTGGCGGCTCCGGGGAACCGTTGCTGCAGCCGGACCGGCGCCAGGGCGCATTGAGCCGGACCGGTTCGCCGCTGGATGTGGCGATGGAGGGGCGCGGCTTCCTGGCTGTCGAGGGACAAGCCCTGCTGAGTCGGGGCGGTATGTTGCAGCGCGACGACCAGGGACGGCTGGTTTTTGCCGGTTCCGGGCTGCCGGTCGCCGGGGAAGAAGGGGCACTGCTGCTGCAGGCGGGCGCATTCCGGATTGACGCTTCGGGCGCGCTTTTTCAGGGGGAACGCCGGGTCGGGCGGCTCCGGCAGGTACAGCCTGCGCCTGACACGCGGCTGGAAGCGGTCGGCAATGGGCTGTACCGGTTTCACGGCGGGGTGGATGAGGTGGGCCATGAGGGACAAGGGCGGTTCCGGCAGGGATTTCTGGAAATGTCGAACGTGAATGCCAGCACCGAAATGGTGGCGCTGGTCGCGACGACCCGGCATTTCGAGTCCCTGCAAAAAGTGCTGCACGGGCTGGATGCCCTGCATGACCGGACCCTGCGCACACTGGGCGAATTCTGAACGGAGCGTTTCCAATGATGGATGCACTGTATATCGGCTCGACCGGCATGGCTGCCCAGCAGACGGGGCTGGAAACCATCGCCAACAATCTGGCCAACATGAACACCCCGACGTTCAAGCGGGCCCGGGTGGCATTCAGTGATCTGGTTTATCGCGATCGTGGTCTGTCCCATGCCCTGCCGGGGGCTGCGGGCGTTCATGTCGGGTCCGGAGCGCGCGTCGGTGCGGTCGACACGGTGTTCAGCCAGGGCGATCTGCGCAGTACCGATTCAGCATTCGATGTGGCCATTGATGGCGCAGGCCTGATCGAGGTATTGCAGGCGGATGGCAGCGCTGCCTACAGCCGGGGCGGATCACTGCGGGTCAATGCGGACGGTCTGCTGGCCCTGGGCAACGGGCTGCCATTGCAGCCGCCGATCATGGTTCCGTCCGGTGCGGAGGCGTTCCGGATTGAACGGGACGGTACCGTGTCGGTGCACCTGGCCGGCGAGGCGGCACCGGTCGAGGTCGGGCGGATCGAGCTGGCGCTGTTCAATGGCATGGAGGCACTTCGTCCGCTGGGCGAGAACCTGCATGCCGCGACGTCGCTGTCCGGCGAACCCTGGTTTGCACGTCCGGGCGAGGATGGGCGGGGCACGCTGGCACAGCGTTTCCTTGAGGGGGCCAATGTGCGCATGGCGGATGAGCTGTCAGCCTGATGCTGGCGCAGCGTGCCTTCGAGGCCAATGCAAAGATCATCCAGGCTTCGGATGACATGCTGGCCATCAGCAACAACCTGCGGCGAGGCTGACGTGCGTACATCGTTGCCCCGACTCCACGGCCTGCTGTGCGCGATCGCACCGGTCCTTGCCGTCCCGTCCCAGGGGGCCGGTACAACACTGCCGGACGCTGCGCGAGAGGCCCTGGCCGCCACGTTGACCTCTCAATGCGAACACCACCGTACCCGCCTGCTGCGCTACCCGGGCACATCCGGCGGTGCGCTGCCTGCCGGTCACGAATTGCGGGTCCAGCTGACCGGGCCGGGGAGCCGCCGGCGGCAGTCGGTTCGGGTTGATGTGCTGGATGGTGAAACGCTGCATCACCGCGCGACCGTGGTCTTTGCCGTCAACTGCTGGCGGACGGCATACCGGACTCTCCGCGAAATTCCGCGCGGGGAGGCGCTGAGCCAGACCAATACCGAACCATGGCGGGTCAATACGACTGGCTGGCGCATTTCGCGACCCCCGTTATCCGGCGTCGCCGGGCTTGCCGCCAGGCGGACTCTGCCGGCCGGACTGCTGCTGGGCACGGCGGACACGATGCCGGTGCCTCTGGTTCGCCGGCACGACCGGGTCTGGCTGCAGGCCGTCAGCGGTGCCGTGGCTGTTGCCGTGCCGGGCCGGGCGCTGGCCGATGCCGGCCCGGGGGAAAGCGTACTTGTCCGGCCATTGCAGGGTACCGGCCCCGTGCGTGCCCGGGTGACCGGTGCCGGCCGGCTGGAAGCCGGGCGATGAACCGGCTGCCGCGCGGTCGTTGTTTCATGACCACTTGCGTCCTGTCGCTGGTGTTGGCCTGCGGCGGGGCGGTGGCGGGGCAGCGCATCAAGGATCTTGCGCGTTTCGATGGCTGGCGGGACAACCCGCTGATCGGATTCGGACTGGTGACCGGACTGGCGGGCAGCGGGGATTCGTCGCGCAGCCAGATGACCCGGCAGACCCTGGCCAATCTGCTCAATCAGTTCGACGTCCGGCTGGTCAGCGGGCAGATCAGCAGCCGCAATGTCGCAGCCGTCATGGTGGCAGCCACGTTGCCGCCACTGACCGAGCCGGGCAACCGGATGGACGTGACGGTGACGGCCATCGGTGACGCACGCAGTCTGGTTGGCGGCACGCTGTTGCTGACGGCGCTGAAGGGCAGTGACGGCCAGGTGTACTCGCTGGCGCAGGGGTCGGTATCGGTCGGGGGCTATCGCTATGACGGCAACGGCAATGTCGTGCAGAAAAATCACCCCACGGTCGGCCGTGTTGCCGGAGGCGGCATCGTCGAGCGTGCCGTACCAGCCAGCATCGTCAGCGACGAGGGGGTGTTCCTGCTGCTGAACACGCCGGATTTCACCACCTCGAACCGCATTGCCGCGGCAATCAACCGGGGGATTGGCGGGAATCCGGCGACCGCTGTCGGTGCAAACCGGGTGCAGGTCCGGGTTGAGGCGCGGGCGCAGGCAGCCGTCATGGCCCTGCTGTCCCGCATCGAGGGCATCGAGGTCGAACCCGACGAGCGCGCGCGTGTGGTGGTGAACGAGCGAACCGGCACGGTGGTCGCGGGTGGCAACGTGATGCTGTCTCCGGTCACGGTCATGCATGGTGAACTGAAGGTTTCCATCTCCAGCGACTACCAGGCGTCGCCGGTGACAGGCGATGCCTTTCCGTTCCGGCGGCCTGTGGACGCCATCATCGTGCCCCGTACCCGGATTGCCGTCGACGAACGACAGACCGCCGGCGTGACGCTGCCTGGCAAGTCGACGATCGCCGACCTGGTGATGGCACTGAACCGGATTCAGGCCAGCCCCCGTGACGTGATCGCCGTGCTGCAGGCCATTCGCGCGGCGGGGGCGCTGCATGCCGAGCTGCTCGTTCAATGACCGGGGGAGGAACACATGAATGTGGTGATGACGGCCCTTGATGGCCTGGCACTGCGCCAGCAGGTGATCGCCCGCAATCTGGCCCACCGGGACACCCCGGGACACGTGGCGCTGCAGGTGGATTTCGAGCAGGCACTGCGCGACGCACAGGGCGCGGACCGGGGCGATGGCGTGGTCCGGATTCGCAAGGCCGGTCCTGGCGAAGGGGGACTGAACCAGCAGGTGGCGCTGCTCAGCGACACCGTGCTGCGTTACCAGGCGTTGCTGAAGGGGGTGAACCGGCAACTGGCCATGCTGCAACTGGCGATTTCGGACGGGAGACGTTGATGGGGGTATGGCAATCAATGGCAATCAGCGAGAGCGGGATGCGGATCGAACAGCTCAGGGCCGAAACGGCCGCGCGAAATATTGCCCGGGCCAATGTGCCACTGGCTGCTGGCGTCACGCCGCGCGGGCCACTGCGGGTGGTGGCCCGCGCGGACGGCCTGGCATTCGGGTGGCTGCTGCAGGCTGAGCGTCAAGGCATGGCGGCCGGTTTGGTGCGGGGGCAGGTTGTCGAATCGGCGGATCGCGGTCCCCGGCAGGTTCTCGATCCGGGCCACCCGCTGGCGGATGGGCATGGCTTTGTCGCCTATCCGGGTATCCGGACACTGGATGAAATGTTTGTGCTGACACTGGCGACCCGCGCCTACGAAGCCAATGTCGTCGCATTCAATGCGGCACGGACGATGGCGCTCCGGGCGCTGGATATCGGGGGGCGCTGATGGAGTCCGTCGCGGGTGTGACAGGCGGGGCCGCTGTGGCCGGTCCGGGCGCGGTACGGCAAGGCATGGCGCCGACAGGCGGATTTGAACGGGCACTGGCCCGGCTGGAACAGTCCGAGCATCGGGCCGCCGGCCTGCTGTCGAGGATGGCCAGCGGGGAAGGAGGCAACCTGCACCGGGTCATGCTGGAAATGGAAGCCGTGCGCATGCAGTTCGAGTTGCTGATGCAGGTACGCAACCGCTTGCTGGATGCCTATCAGGAAGTCATGCGCATGCAGGTCTGACGCACAGGAATCGCGTCGCAACGAAAACAGGGGATGACGATGACCGGTTTTTTCTCTTTGCACGGGCAGGGTGCGATACGGCTGGCGCTCTACGTGGCCGGGGGGGCGGTACTGCTTGCCGCGCTGTTCTGGTGGATGACCCGCCCCGACTTTCAGGTGCTGTTTACCGAGCTGGAGCCCGCTGACGCGTCGGCGGTGGTTGAGGCGCTGGAGAAACGCAAGGTGCCTTACCAGCTTGCGGATCAGGGACGCAGCGTGCTGGTGGATCGTGACGTGCTGTACCCGATGCGAATGAAGCTGCTGGGTGACGGGCTGGATCTGAAAGGGACGGTCGGGCTGGAGTTGTTCAGCCAGACCGAATACGGAATGACCGAGTTTTCTCAGAAGATCAATTACCTGCGTGCCTTGCAGGGGGAACTGGCCCGGACCGTGATGGGTTTTGACGAGGTGCGTCGTGCCCGCGTTCACCTGGCGCTGACAGACAGCAGCGCACTGCGCCGGCGCGGACCGGGTGCCAAGGCGTCGGTCTGGGTCACGCTGACCGAGGGCCGGGCACTGCAGCGCGAGCAGGTATCAGGCATCCAGCGCCTGGTGGCTTCCGCGGTTCCGGCCCTGTCGCCGTCGGCGGTCACCGTGCTCGATCACCGGGGCGTGGCGCTGTCGTTGCGGGCCAGCGATGACGACGGCGTGGTTGCCGAGGATGTGCGTCTGCAATGGAAAAAGGATATCGAAACCCATCTGGCGCAAAAGGCGGCCGGGATTCTGGATGCCACGCTGGGGCCGGAGCGGGCGACGGTCGCTGTCGACGTGGCGCTGGACCCGTCCGCTGTCCGGCTGACGCGCGAGTCGGTCCTGGGCACTGCCGCCGATGGCGGCGGCCGTGGCGTGCTGGTGCGCAAGCGCGAGCGCCGGCTGGCCGGAGACAATCCCGTCCCCGGGCCGGATGGAGCAAGTGCCGGCGCCTCCCGGTCGAGTGACAGCATCGAGGCCGAATACCTTGCCGGACGCGAAGTCCGGCAGACGGTGCTTGGCAGTGGGGCCATTCGCCGTATCGGTGTGGGAGTGGTACTGCGGGAAGCGCTGCCGGATGACGGACTCGCACGTCTGCGCGACGTCATCAGCCTTGCGGTCGGGCTGGATACGGACCGGGGTGATGGCATTGCCTTCACCCAGGCCGGGACGGCACTGGCGCTTCCGGCCGGGCATGATGAGCCGGCGGCCGTACCACACGACATCCCGCCGCCTGCGCCGCTGTGGCTGCCGGTCTTGCTGCTGCCGGTCGTGGCCTGCGTGCTGGTGTCGCTATGGCGACGGCGTGCCAGGCACCGTCTGCCTCCGGTGTCGCTGAGCGAGCATGAACGCGCGCGCCTGCTGACACAGGTACGACGCTGGCTGTCAGTGGGCGATGAAGGGAAAACCGCGTCATGAATCAGACCGCGGAGACACGACCACTGCGGGCTGCGCTGGCCGTTTCGGCCTTGTCGTCCGGAGACCGCGCCTGGCTGGCCGGGCAACTTACGCCTGACGAGAGGCTGCGGCTGGATGCCGTGCTGGGCGACCTGAAGGGCCAGTCCCTGCCGGCGCTGGCGCAGGTTGTCGATGCCGCGCTCACGCCGGGACAGGAGCGGATCTGGCTGGCGCAACGGCTGCCGGCTCTGGCGGCACGTCTGGCCCTGGCACCGGAAGCACTGTGGCCGCGACTGGGGGCGGTGCTGGGCACGGGACTCCGCCAGCTGGTACTGCAGTATCGCGCATCGGACGGGACCGCGGCGGCGGCCCGACCCGACCCGCTGGCTGCAAGCTGGACTGCCTTGCCCGGCCGGGGGGCGCCGGCCCTCGACCATTTCCTGCTGCAGTCGCTGGTTGACGAGGTCGGACGACACCCGCTCGCCGCGTCGCCGCCGGAAGGCAGGCGGCAAGCATGGTGGCCGTGGCGGCGGAGGGGCTGACATGGGACAGCTGATCCGTTACCCGCTTGCGCAGGACGCCGGGGCTGTGGTCGGCATGCGCCGGGCCGGTTCCGCGCACGATACCGTGTCCCTGCACGACCGGTCGGAGCCGGCGGGACCACCGGCTCCGGACCCTGTCGAACTGGCGGTACGCCGCACCGAAGCGCAGGCCGAGGCAGCACGGCAACTGGCGTTCCATGATGGCTACCGGGCCGGTTTCCTCCAGGGCGAACTGGACGGGGAACGGGAGGGGGCGCCGTTGCGGGCGCGGCTGCAGGACTTGCTGGCCGCGCTGCCCGGGCAACAGCAGCAGGCATGGGACCGGGTCGAGGCACTGGCCGTACCCGTGGTCATGGCGGCTCTGGTCAGGCTGGTCGGCTCGCTGTCGGTGTCGACGGAATTTGTTCGCGCGAGTGTTTGCGAGGCGCTGGCGCAGGTTGGTCGCGACGAGGACTGCGTGCTTCACCTGCATCCGGCGGATCTGGACGTGCTGCAGCGGGCGCTTGGACCGATGCTGGCCGATCAGCCGCGCCTTGGCCTGCAGGCCGATCCCGGCGTGACCGGGGGAGGATGCGTGATTGGCACCGCGCGCGGCGATATCGATGCGCAGTGGACGGTCCAGCTCGCTCGTCTTGGCATGGCACTGGCGGGGAGGGCGGCATGACGGATGTCTCGACGCTTCTGCTCGAACGTGTGGCGGCCGCCCGTCTGACCGAACATGTCGGTCATGTCGTTCGTCAGGTCGGGTTGCTGGTCGAGGCAACCGGGCCTGCCTGCGCCGGTGTCGGTGATCTCTGCCAGATCGGCCTGCCGGGGCGGACATTGCCGGCCGAGGTGGTCGGACTGGATGGGGTCCGCTTGCTGTTGCTGCCATACGGAGAGACCGGTGGCCTCCGTGCCGGCAGCCGGGTGACCGCCTGCGACCGGCCGCTGTCGGTCGACCTGGGGCCAGCCCTGCTGGGCCGGGTGGTTGATGCGTTCTGCCAGCCGCTGGACGGCAAGGGCGATATCGCTGGTGGCGAGCGCCGTCCGATACGCCGCCGGCCTGCCGGTCCGCTGGCCCGCCGGGGCATCGACACCGTCCTGGAAACCCGGGTCCGCGCCATTGATGCCCTGCTGACACTGGGTTACGGACAGCGGATGGCGATCATGGCCGGCAGCGGGGTCGGCAAGAGCACGCTGCTCGGCATGCTGTCCCGCCATTGCGTGGCCGATGTGATCGTCGTTGCATTGATTGGCGAGCGCGGGCGAGAAGTGCTCGAGTTCGTTGAAAACCGCCCGGGTGCGGACGGCATGCGCAATGTGGTGATGGTGGTGGCAACGGCCGACGAGCCGGCGCTGGTGCGCGAGGCGGCTGCCCTGACCGCGATGACCATCGGCGAGTTCTTCAGCGACAGTGGCCAGGCGGTGCTGCTGATTGTCGACTCGCTGACCCGCTACGCGATGGCCCGGCGCGAAATCGGACTGGCCACCGGCGAGCCGGCGACGTCGCGCGGCTATACGCCGTCAGTCTTCTCGTCGCTGGCGTGCCTGCTGGAGCGCTGCGGTGCCTGGGTGGGGGGCGGATCGATGACCGGTCTGTTTACGGTGCTGGTCGAGGGCGACGATGTCGATGACCCGATTGCGGACAGTGTGCGCGGCATTGCCGATGGTCACATCGTGCTGTCGCGCGAGCTGGCGCAGCGCGGGCACTATCCGGCCATTGACGTGCTTGCCAGCGTCAGCCGGCTGGCATCCGGTCTGGTGGATGACGGCGCGCAGGCGCTGATGTGCGCTTGCCGGCAGGCACTGGGCCTGCTGGCGCTGAATCAGGACGTGCTGGCACTGGGGGCCTATCGCGAAGGCAGTCAGCCGGCGCTGGATGCCGCGATCCGGGTCCGGCCGGCCCTGGATCGTTTTCTGCAGCAGGTGACCGGCGAGGTCTGCGCCCGGGATACGGCGCTGGCGGCGCTGGGCGCCGCGCTGGACGGAGGCCGGCCATGAGTCTGACGGGCTATCCGTTCGACGGTTGCCTGATCCGCTGCCGGGTTGCTCGTCAGCAGGCGGGTGTCGCCCTGGCGCAAGCCAGGGCCTGCGTGGAGGCTCTGCAGCGGCAGTCGGCTGCACTGCAGGCGGAGATCCGCGACTGCGAAGCGGCGTGGGCCGGGCCGGGGGGTATCCAGGCATCGGCCCGGCGCTTTGTGACAGAGCGCTGGCAGGCATGGCGGCAGTGTCAGTCCCTGCTGGCCGAGGCGGAAGGCCGGCTGGTGGAGGCCTCCGGGGCCGCTTTCGACGCACACCGGCAGCAACGTCGGTTCGAGATGCACCGGGACCGGTTTCTGGCACAGGCGCACTGGCGGAAATGCCGCGCCGGCTATCGATGCCAGGATGATGCCGCGCTGGAGATCTGGCGACGGAAAGGGGGGAGCCGATGATTGATGTCACGCCGGACCGGCCTTCGCCCTTGCCCGTCAGCCGATACGGCACGGCGTCATCGCGGCTGGCCGGCAGGCAGTGGGCACAGCGTTTTGACGCCGAGCTGGCTGCGGCGACCCGCTGCCGGTCGGTTGGCTCGACCAGTCGCACTGCTGCCGGATTGCTGCCCGAAGCCCGTACAGACCAGAGGCATGCATTGTCGGTGGGGGATGAGCGACCCGGCCTGCGCAAACTGCCGGCAGGGCCCCCCGACCGGGCTCTTCCGCCCGGCACGATCCGGCAGGTCGGGGTTGCCGCAGGCGGGGCGGCGGCCAGCGGCCGGCCGCTGGTGCTGCCCGCCGCTGGCGAATGCCCGGCACGGGCCCACGGCTGCGGGGCATTGCTGGTTGACGGGGCGGGCCGCTGTGGCGGCGGGGGCGCGACCCGACGGTTTCATTCCGTCTTCCGCCCGTTTCAGGTCACGGTATTTGTCCACGACGGGGCCGCGCGGGCCTGGGTCAGGGACAGCCGGCTGGATGGCGCCAGCGCCATGGCTGTTGCCGACGCGCTTGGTGATGCCCTGCGCCGGGATGGCATCGAACTGGTCGGGGTGGTGGTCAACGGGGTAAGGCTGGAGCGGGTGCGGGGCACGACAACCGTGCCCGGTGATATCGACATTCAGGGTCGCGTGGCGTGGCTGGCGTGACGGCAAACCATGGAGCAACTGCTGATGACAAGTGATGGACTGGGCCTGGTGCCGACCGACAGTGCCGGACCGGTGCGTGGGCTGACCCAGGCGGATTTCCTGCGCATTCTTTCCACCCAGCTGACCTTTCAGGACCCGATGAAGCCCATGGACAGCACCCGGTTCATGGCGCAGATGGCGCAGTTCTCGGCGCTGGAGCAAAGCCGTCAGTCCAATGACAGGCTGGATACCCTGCTGGCGTTCCAGTCGGCGCAGCAGTCGCTGGGGCTGATTGGCCGGACGGTGGAAGTGTCGCAGGCCTCGGGCACGCTGACCGGGCAGGTCACGACCCTGTCGTTCGCCGCCGGCCGCCCCGCGCTGACGGTGAAGACTGTCGAGGGCGAGTGGCTGAGCGGTCTGTCCCTGTCACGGATTACCGTGGTGAGGTAACGCCAATGCTGACCACGATTCATACCGGGCTTAGCGGGCTGCGGAGTTTTCAGCGCGGGCTGGCGAATATCGGCCACAACATCGCCAATCTGAACTCGCCGGGCTACAAGAAGACCACGCTGGGCTATGCCGAACTGATGTCACGCCGGGACATGGGCGTCAGCGGCGGCGGCGTCCGGATTGCTGCCGTCGAGAGCCACTTTGGTCAGGGCGAGCTGCGGGCGACTGCCAACCCGCTTGATGTGGCGGTGGAGGGGGACGGTTTCCTGGTGTCGCGGCTGCGCGGCGAGTCACATTACTTCCGGACCGGCGAGCTGGATGTCGATCGTGACGGGCGGCTGATCCGGCGTACCGACCGTTCACAGGTGCAGGGCCTGGATGTGCACGGCCGGCTGGTCGACCTGTCACTGGCCGGGTTGCGTGTCCGGGCCGGCAGACCGACCGGGCTGCTGCGCTTCAGCGGCAATCTGTCGACCGATGCATCAAGCCATCGCATCGAGGTGCCGGTCCATGATCATGCCGGGGCCCGGCGCGAGCTGACCCTTCATTTCCGGCGGGATGGCGCGATGCCGCCGGGTCAGTGGCGGCTGGATATCAGCGAGGGCGCCACCGGTCATGCATCGGGCGGTGGTGATCTGCGCTTCGATGCCGCCGGTTCGCCGCTGGCCGGCTCCGGCGAACTGTCCATTGCGCTGACGGCCGCCAGCGGCGGCGTATCGCGGGTTCGCCTCGACTTTGGTCGCCCCGGGACCTTGTCCGGCGTCACTCACCTGTCCGGTGGCTCGACATCGACGCTGAAACTGGAACAGCAGGACGGTTACCCGCCGGGCAGCCTGACCCGGATGACGGTTGATGCCCGGGGGCGGGTGCAGGCCCATTACACGAATGGCCAGACCGCGGATGGAGGGCAGCTTGCGCTGGCCTGGTTCGAGCGCCCCGCACAGCAGCTGCTGCGTGCCGGCGCCGGAGCCTGGCTGTCGGCCGGGGCGCCGCCAGCCCGTATTGGCGCACCGGCCGGGGACGTGTTTGGCCGCATCGCCGGCGGGATGCTGGAAATGTCCAACGTCGAGCTGGCGACCGAATTCAGCGAGCTGATCGTCAGCCAGCGCGGTTATCAGGCCGCGTCGCAGCTGGTGGCGGCGGCCAATGAAATGCTGCAGCAGGCACTGGAAATACGGGGGCGTCGGTGAGCGGCGTACAGGACTATCGGCTGTATGCCGGGTCCGAGTTGCGTCTGCTGGAACGGTCGCTGGAAACGCCGCTGCAGGCGTGGGGTGACGCGTGGGCAGGTATGCCCGGTGAATTCGCGCTTGCTGCCCGGGCCGTCGGCCGGGGCGAACGCGAAAGCCCGGCCGTGTTCCATCCCTTCACCGGACAGGGCCACGCCGGGACCCTGCACGCCCCTGATGACCCCGCCGGTGTGTGGCTGGCATGGCAGTGTTTCGGCTGCGCGGTGGCGGCGTTGCCTGCAGGCAACTGGCTGGTCGACGCGACGCTGGGCGCCGCGCTGCAGGCCCTGTGCCGTGGACTGGCCGTTACCCCGGACCGCCTGGCGATTGCCGACGTTCAGGATCGGTCCGGGGCCGTGCTGTTGACGATCGACCGGGCAGGGCACTCGCTTGACGTGCTGTTGCCGGCTGCCTGCGTTGCCAGCCATCTGCCGGCCAGGCAGCCGGCAAGCGACGTGTTGCCGCCACTGCTGTTGAGCCAGGCCCGGCTGGCGAATCCGGTGGTGCTGGAAGTGACCGCCCGCTCGGCCTCGTTTTCGGTCGAGGAACTGATGACGGCCAGTGCGGGCGACATATTGCGGCTCGATCACCGGGTCGACGATCCGTTCGACATCCGGCTGGCGGGAGGCGGGGTCGTCGGGCAGGGGCTGCTGGGCCGCAAGCACGACCGGCTGGCAGTCAAATTTCTACCATTACGACAAGAGGCCAGATGAACAAGGACATTCGTCGCTCCGTACTGATGGAGCTGGAGTCGGACGCCGGCAGCGGAGAGTCGCTGCTGGCCGGCCGGCTGGGGCTGCTGGGGGATCTGAAGGTGGATCTGGATGCGCGGGTCGGGTCGGTGCGCCTGAGCCTGTCCGCGCTGGGCGGGTTGAAGGCGGGAGAGGTGGTGACGCTGGACAGCCAGCCGGACGGATCGGTCGACATGCTGCTCAATGGCACGGTGGTCGCCCGCGGACGGCTGGTGGTGGTGAATGACTTTCTGGGAGTCCAGGTTGAAACCCTCTCGTCACTGCGGCCCTGAGCGGGTCGGGCTGGTGCTGCCGTGCGCCGTCCTGGCCGGGCCGTGCTTCGGTGAGCCGTCTGCCGGGCGGGTTCCGGCTGCAGGCATGATGCCGGACCAGCAGGGGCCGTACCTGATTCTGTCGGGGCTGCTGCTGGCAGGGGCTGCGGTGTGCTGGTTCAGGCGACGCCAGCAGCGCTTGCCGGCCGGTGCGGGGCAGGCACTGACCATTACCCACCGTTACCGCCTGTCAGGCAAGGCAACCCTGTACGTGGTCCGCTACCGGACGCGCGAGATGATCATCGTCGAACACGAGCATGGCGTGACGGAGATCGGATGCGGATAAGATCGCTGCCCCTCTGGCTGCTGTGCCAGGCGCTGCCCTGCCATGCGCAGGACAGCCTCGGCGAGGCATTGCCGCTGCTGCTTGGCGGTGAAAACGGTGCGCGCGCGGTGGCGATTGCCGTCGCGCTGGCACTGATGGTGCTGATTCCCGGGCTGCTGCTGGTGATGACCTGCTTTACCCGCATCATCATTGTCCTGTCGATGCTGCGGCATGCGATGGGCATGCCTGACACGCCCCCCAACGGCGTGCTGATCCTGCTGGCCGCCTTTCTGACCCTGCTGTCCATGGGAGATACCTTTGCCCGGCTGGAGCGCGAAGTGGCCGTGCCATTGCTGGCGCAACAGCTCGATACCGCGCAGGCACTGGGACGGGCGGGCGAGGTCATGAAAGACTACATGCTGGCCCGCACCCGCGAGCAGGATCTGGATGCGGTGCTGGCGCTGTCCGGCAAGACGGAACCGCATGCCGCAACGGCATCGCCGGCGCTGGTTCATCTGGCACCGGCCTTTCTGCTCGGAGAGCTGAGGCTGGCTTTCCAGATCGGCTTTGTCGTGTTCCTGCCGTTTCTGCTGGTCGACATCATCATTGCCGGCATCCTGATGTCGCTGGGCATGATGATGGTGCCGCCAGTGATCATTTCGCTGCCGATCAAGGTCCTGATGTTCGTCTCGATCGATGGCTGGCTACTGCTGGTCCGCGTGCTGTTGTCGGACAGCACCTGGTAAGGCATGACTGGCCGGCGGGACGACCGGTCATGGGCGGATGTTCCGGTGGCGCTGTGGACCGGATTTTACGCCAGCGGCGACAGCACGCTGCGGCGTCGACTGGTTGAACACTATCTGCCCTGGGTCCGGATTCTGGCCGCTGGTGCCTATGCCCGCCAGTTCATGCCGTCGCTGGCATTCATGGACTTCTATCAGAGCGGCGTGGCCGGCCTGCTGGAAGCGGTCGATCGTTTCGATCCCGGTCGGGGCGTGGATTTCAAGACCTTTGCCACCCGCCGTATCCACGGCGAAATGGCCAATGCCATCACGCAGGCGACCGAGGCGGACCGGCAGTACCGGGTCCGGCAGCGGTATCTGCAATCACCCGCTGTCATTCCGGACGCAGAGAGGCCGTTTGCGCAACTGATGTCCCGTTCCATCGGCCTGGCCATCGCCTACATGCTGGAAGGGACCGGCATGTATCTGGCCTCCGGGGCGGACGACGAGGCGCGGGCACCACCTGCGGCCTGCCTGCAGCAGCAATGGCGCACGTTGCTGCTGGCTGCCATCGGACGGCTGACACCGCAGCAACAGCGGGTCATTCGCCTGCATTATCTGGGGGGCATGCCGTTTGCCGACATTGCCGTTGCCCTTGATCTTTCCGCCGGCCGCGTGGCCCAGTTGCATCGGCAGGCACTGGCGGTGTTGCGCCAGCACCTGCCGGACATCGGGGACCGCTGAAAGCGTCAGGCCCTGACGAAGATATTGAGCTTGCTGCCGGCGCCTTCCTCGAAGTGGCGAATCAGGCGGATCAGGCGATCGTCGAGTACATAGTCCCGCGCCAGCAGCATCACCCCGTTGACGATCAGATCGTGCGCCAGCGTCATGCCCGGTACCAGATCCCGGGAGTACAGTTCGCGCTCTACCACCTCGGAAGGCTGGGCGGCGAGCACGGCCTGCAATGCATCGAGCACGGCGCCGTCATAGCGCGACTCGCGGCTGGCTTCCAGCTGCTTCAGCGCGGCGCGGGCATCCATGCGCTGCCCGGTGACGATGCCGGCCTGCAGCGCCTGGAAGTCGGCCGCCACGCCGAGGATGCGCGAACCAATGGCAATCTGGTCGCCTTTCAGGCGGTCCGGTACGCCGAGGCCATCCATGCGCTCATGCTGGTTGCGAATCAGCTGGGCCGGGACCTGCAACTGCTCGGATGCCATCAGTGCGGCCTGGCTGTTGACCGGGTACTGCTTGTAGGTTTCGAGTTCGGCCGTGCTCATCAGGCTGATCGGTTTGGCCAGCAGCGTGTCGGGGAAGGCAATCTTGCCGATACTGTGCAGCAGGCCGGCAATGAAGATGTCATGAACTTCGGCTTCCGGCAGCATGAGCTGCCGGGCAATGAGCAGGGCGTGGTTGGCCACATTGCGGGACTGGCCGGCAAGGGTGCCACTGCGCATGTCGATCAGCGCCGAGAACATCTTCACCGAGGTCACGAAGCCTTTTTTCAGCCGCTCGTGCGCAAGCTTTACCTCGCTCATCGCCTTTTCCAGCGCCAGGGTCCGTTCGCGGACCTTGTCTTCCAGCGAGGCGTTCAGCATGGTCAGCGCATCGTTCTGCTCGCGCACCTGCTGATCCAGCCGGGCCTTTTCACGCGACAGGAGCTTGATGGTCAGCGCATCTTCGACGATGCGAAGGATGTCCTGGTCTTCCCACGGCTTGGCGATATAGCGGCTGATGCCGGCAACATTGATCGCCTCGATCATCGACTGCATGTCGGCGTAACCGGTCAGCAGAATGCGGGTGATATCCGGCCAGCGCTGCCGGATCGTGGCCAGCAGTGCCGCACCGCTCATGCCCGGCATGCGCATGTCCGATACCACCAGATCCACGCTTTCGGTTTCCAGCACGGCCAGCGCGGCCTCGCCGCCGTCGGCGGTCAGGATCCGGTAGCCATGGGGGCGGAACAGCCGGCGCAGTGAGGACAGGATATTGGCTTCGTCGTCGACGAACAGCAGGGTAAAGCCCTGGGCAGTATTGCCGGGCGCAAGGGAGTCAGGTGAAGTCGTCAAGATGGCAATCCTGTCGGGGCTGGCAGTGAATGAATTGAGTGGTCAGGGTGCGTCCGGCGGCGGGCTGGACGGGTGTGCACGATGAATCGGCAACCAAATAGTGAATGTAGTGCCTTTGCCTTCCGTGCTGGCGACATAGATCTGTCCGCCCAGCTTCTGGACGATGCCATAGGACACGGACAGACCCAGCCCGGTGCCGGCGCCGACCGGTTTGGTGGTGAAGAACGGATCGAAAATGCGCGGCAGCAGTGCGGCAGGAATGCCCTGACCGTTGTCAGCCACCTGGATCCAGATCCGCTCACCTTCACGGCCGGTCCGGAGGTGAATCTCGCCATGCTCCGGCATGGCCTGGGCGGCATTGACCAGCAGGTTCATGACAACCTGGTTCAACTGTGACGGCAGGCATTCCACGCGCGGCAGATCGCCATATTCCTTGATGACGTCGGCCTTGTATTTGATCTCGTTCCAGACCACGTTCAGCGTGCTGTCGAGGCCGGCATGGATATCGGCCGATTCCCATTCGGCATCGCCGACCCGGGAAAAATCACGCAAGTCCTGGACAATGCGGCGCACGCGCCCCGTGCCATCGATCGATTCGGCGATCAGGGCGCCGACATCTTCCTTCAGGTAGTCGAAGTCGGCCTTGACCTTGGCGTTGTCGATGCGTGCACGCAGCTCGCTGTCGGCAGGGATATGGCTTTCGGCTGCGACGTAGGCATCCAGCAGTTCAAGCAGGTTGTGGAAATAGCCGTTCAGCGTGCTCAGGTTGGAATTGACGAAGCCGATCGGATTGTTGATCTCGTGGGCAACGCCGGCTGCCAGCTGGCCGATCGATGCCAGCCGTTCGGCCTGCACCACCTGGACCTGTGCATCCTCCAGCCTGGCGATCAGCGCGGCCTGCTTGCCATGTTCGTCTTCCAGCATCTGCTGGACCTGTTTTCTCTCCAGGATTTCCTGCTCCATCTTGCCCTGGGTATGCTTGAGCTTGCGGGTGATCCTTTCATTGCTCTGCAAGGCCGTTTCCAGCTCCCGGGTACGGATCTGCACGGCATCGTCGAGCATGACCGCAGTCTGGAAGACGCTGAAGTCGGAGTCGTCGCTGCCCATATTGCGTTCAACGCGCCGCATCAGCGCCTGGATGATCTTGTTCAGCCGGGCGATTTCGGTTTCCAGCTCATGACTGGAACAGGGCCGCGGCAATACGTGACTTTCATACATGGTCTGCCCCCCTGCGACTGCCAATGGCGATGCCGGTAAACGTCTGGTTCACGTGCACCCCGCGGTATTGCTCGCCATAGGTGCTGAAACCGACGGTATGGTTCCGGTTCAGGATGTCGCCGACGGTGGACTTCAGGTCGCGCTGGGTGATTTCCAGATTGCGCAGGATGCAGTCGCAACCGAGTACCAGTTGCGGCGAGCCGATATCCTGTTCCAGTTCGTCGAAGGCCTGCGTCAGGCTGTCGATCAGGTCGAGCCGGTCCGCCAGCCGCAGCACCAGCCCCTCGTCGATTGCGCAGTAGAAGGTCAGCGTGTCATCGGCATTGGCAGTCTGGATCGAGCGCACGTAACCCGTACCATCAATGATGACCAGAACCGGGTGTGCGGCGAAATGGGCCGGGCACAGTTCGGACGCTTCCACGCCGGTCAGCCGGGCATATTCCGAGGCGGCAGGCCGGCCGTTGATTTCCTTGACCACCCGCCTGGCCGTGTCGACCGACGTCACGACCAGGCGCTTGGTGCTGGGCACAAAGTGCTGGGTCTTGAAGGTGGTGACGGCATACGGTGTGGACACCAGCATCATCAGTGCGGCGTTGAGGTGGAAGCGGCCATTGTGGAACAGCGCCGTTTCCCTGAATTTCAGGTCATCCCCGGCCGAGCCGCCGACCAGCGGGATCTTGCCGAGCGCATTCTGCAGAGCACGGGCAACCCACTCTTCGCGCATCGACAGACCGTCGATCAGCAGAAAGGCAAACTGGCTGGGATGGGGGCCCAGCGACGGGCGGGCTTCCAGCCGCTGCATGACGGAAAAGGTCAGCGAACGTCCCTGCTCGAATTCAAAAGACTGCACGTTGTCGATAAAGCCGACTTCGATCGCAAAGCCGGATTTGGGAAAGCTGACACCACTGAGGCCGTGGGTCAGATAGCCGGCCGGTCCGATTTCGCCGGCCGTCGTGCAACCGATCACGCGGACACCGGGGAACAAGTGGTTCATTTCTGCGGCGAGCAGATCGAGGTCGTAGTCGCTGGAGCAGAAAAACAGCACCAGTTCCATATCGTCCTGGCGCACGGCGGCATGAAATTCCCTTGCCGCCTCTACCGGATCGGGTGCGCTGGATTGCGCACAACGGACAAGACTGGTCGACTGCATGCGGAAGCTCCACTCGTTGGATGTCGGGATGGCGGCAGTACCACACCTGAATCAGTATCCATTCAATGCCATTATCCTGCAAGGAATGCGCCAGAGAATGCTGATGGCAGCGATGGCAGCGCTGTGTAGCGCAAGTTTGCGGAGATCAAAAGACCGGCGGATCATAAAGAATCGGGAACGTCAGTTCAAAACCATTCGTCATTAACCGGCTTCGGGGAGCGGTGACAGGCGTATCATCGGGGGGCAGGCAGGACATGCCCGGGTGTGCTTCGTTTCATGACCTGCCTGATACCGGGAAGGCCTTCCGACAACAACAATACAAGTGCGCATCGCCATGATCCTGAACTTCATCCAGAGTGTAGTGCTCATCTTGTTGCTGTGCGGGTTGCAGTTGGTCAACGTTCGCTACTGGCATGGCAGGAGCCTGCCCGCGCAGATTACCTCGGGCTTTCTGTTCGGGATCACGGCCATCGTCAACATGATGGGGCCACTGGTGCTGGCACCGGGATTTTTCATTGATGCGCGGCTGGCCATCCTGAGCATGGCGGCGCTGTTCGGCGGCCCGCTGGTGGGGATGCTGGCGGCTGGCCTGGCGATTGCCTATCGGCTCGGGATCGGGGGCGGGGGCGCCTATTTCGGTGCGGCAAGCATGTTGTTCGCCGTGGTGTTTGGCCTGGGCTATCGCCATGCGTCGACTCGTGGCTGGATACGGAAGGGCATTCCGCAGCTGACCGGCTTCAGCTTTCTGGTCCATGCCTGCGCGCTGCTGCTGCTGGTGCGGATTCCCGAACTGCGGGAAACGCCGCTGGATCTGGCCATTATCACCATGGCGATCACCATGCCGGCGACCACGCTGATGCTGGGGCTGCTGCTGGAAGATCTGCAGCGGCGCAGCAGCGTCCAGCATGAACTGGCGCAGAGTGAAGCCCGGATGCATGCCATTACCCGTGCCATCCCCGACCTGTTGCTGGTGCTGGACGAAGACGGCCGTTATCTGGAGATCGTGTCGCCCAACCAGCAGCGTCACCTGCTGTACGACGAAGCGGTCAGGCTGCAGGGCAAGCGCATGCACGATGTGCTGCCGGCGCTGAAGGCTGACCGGTTGCTGGCTTTTGTCCGTGAGGCTATTGCCACCAATGAGCCACAGGAAATCGAATACACGCTGAAGATCGGTGCCGAGCACCGGACCTTCGAAGGCCGGGCGCAGGCGCTGGATCTGGATCTGGATGGCAAGCGGGCGGTGGTGATGGTCACGCGCGACATTTCGGCGCGCAAGGCCGCCGAGGCGGAAATCCAGCAACTGGCGTTCTTCGATGCGCTGACCGATCTGCCGAACCGGCGGCGCCTGCTCGACCGGCTGCAGCATGTGCAGGCGCATTGCGCGAAAACCGGCAAGTCCGGCGCCCTGCTGTGCATCGATCTCGACGATTTTCGCAATATCAATGACCTGTACGGCAATCCGCATGGCGACCAGATCCTGCAGCAGGTGGCCAGGCGGCTGGAAGAGCTGATGTGGGAGTACGGCATGGTGGCCCGGCTGGGTGGCGACGAGTTCGCCGTGCTGCTGGAAGGATTGCCTGCCGCCCAGGACGAGGCGGCGGAGCAGGCGGCCCAGGCCGGGCAGCGGCTGCTGGACGGCCTGCGCGAACCGTACCGGCTGGGCGACAGCCTGCAGTCCTGCACCGGCAGCATCGGCATCATCCTGTTTGGCGCGGCCGAGCCCGAACAGGACCTGCTGCACAAGGCGGACCTTGCGTTGTCGGCGGCCAAGGAGAGCGGCAAGAACGGACTGCATTTCTTCGACCCGGCCATCCAGGACGAGGTCAGCGCCCGGCTGCGGCTGGAAAATGAAATCCGGCTGGGGCTGCAGAATGGCGAGTTCATCGTGTACTACCAGCCGCAGATCGATGCCCAGGGCAATCTGCGCGGTGCCGAAGCGCTGGTGCGCTGGCAGCACCCGCAGCGCGGCCTGCTGGCGCCCGGCTTCTTCCTGCCGGCGGCGGAGCGGGCGGGTCTGCTGCAGCAGATGGACCGTCAGGTGTTCGATACCGCATGCCGGCAACTGGCGCACTGGGCCTCTCATCCGCAGCTGAACCGGATGTCGGTGTCGGTCAATATCAGTGCGGTGCAATTGCACCAGGCCGACTTCGTGCAGCAGATTCTGGACGGGCTGGCGCGGCATGATGCGCCGGCCTCCATGCTGATGCTGGAGCTGACCGAGTCGCTGCTGGTGGGGGATCTGGCCAAGGCCCGTTCGCACATGAAAGAGATCAAGCAGCACGGCGTGCGCTTTGCGCTGGACGACTTCGGTACCGGCTATTCGTCGCTGTCCTATCTGCCGCAGCTGCCGCTGGATGAACTGAAAATCGACCAGTCCTTCGTCCGCAGCCTGCCGGCCGACAACGGCAATCTGGCCATCATCCACGCCATTACCGCGCTGGCGGCATCCTTCGGCTTTGAGGTGGTTGCCGAAGGGGTCGAGACCGAGGCCCAGCTGGCGATACTGGCGGGTTGCGGTTGCCTGCGCTACCAGGGCTACCTGTTCGCCAAACCGATGTCGGCCGAAGCGCTGGAGCAGTTCGCTGCCGACCGCCAGCCGCATCCGCTGCTGAGCCAGCTGATTCTGCAATGAGCTGCCATTATTCCGGCACCGGCAGCCGGCTCGACGACTTGATTTCGCGCAGGGCCAGGCTTGAGTGGATCGAGTGGATGCCATCCATCTTGCGCAGCACGTTTTCGACGAAGGCGCTGTAGGCGTCGAGGCTTTCCGCCACGACCTGCAACAGGTAGTCGGCATTGCCGGTGATCTTGTGGCAGGACAGGACTTCCGGATGCTCGTGGATCGCCGCCTCGAAACGGTTAGGCGCTTCGTCGCCATGGGCGCCGAAGCCCAGACTGACAAAAGCCAGTACGTCGTAGCCGAGTTTGCGCCGGTCCAGATTGGCCTGGTAGTCCCTGATATAGCCTTCGTCCTCAAGCCGTTTCAGCCGCCGCCAGCATGGCGTCACGCTCAGTGACAGATGGCCGGCCAGCTTCGGATTCGACAGGGTGCCGTCCTGTTGCAACAGACGCAAAATAGTCCGATCCGTGTCATCCAGCTGGTGGTGGAGTCTGTTTGTGCTCATTTATGCCATCCTGTGAGTCTGTCTTGCTCCTATCGTAGCGACCGACGGGTCGCGAAAGCAAAGTAAATCCTGCGGGTCCACCCCATACTGGTTCCCGTCATCCACCTGCTTTCCCGACCGCCATGCTTACCGTGTACAGCACCGCCCACCGGCTTCACCATGCGACCGAACTGAAGGACGGTGTGCTGAAGCCCTGCTTCGAGATGCCCAGTCGCGCCGATACCATTCGTGCCCGGGTGCAGGCGGTCGGCCTGGGTGACGTGATTGCGCCGCGTGCCTTCGATCCGTCCCGCTATGCCCGCGTCCACAGCGAACGCTATGTCCGCTTTCTCGAACAGGCGTGGGGCGAGTGGCGCGAACTGGGGCGCGAACACGATGCGCTGCCGCTGATCTGGCCGGTCCGCGATCTGCGCAGCGATATCGAGCCGGAACATATCGACGGCAAGCTTGGCTTCTATGCCATGGACGCCGGTGTGGCGATCACCGCCGGCACCTGGGAAGCGGTACGTACCAGCGCCGATCTGGCACTGACCGGCATGGCCGTGCTGGAGGCCGGCGAGCGCAGTGCCTTTGCGCTGTGCCGGCCGCCGGGCCACCACGCCGCTGCCGAGTACATGGGCGGCTACTGCTATCTGAACAATGCGGCCATTGCCGCCCAGGCCGGTCTCGATGGCGGTGCCCGCCGCGTGGCAGTGCTTGATATCGACTTCCACCATGGCAATGGCACCCAGAGCATTTTCTATGCACGCGACGATGTGCTGTTTGTCTCGCTGCACGGCGATCCGAAGCAGTCGTATCCGTATTTCCTTGGGCATCGCGACGAGACCGGCGCCGGTGCCGGTCTTGGCTTCAACCACAACTACCCGCTGGCGCACGGTACCGACTGGAACGGTTATGGCGCGGCGCTGGCCGATGCCTGCCGCCGGGTGGCAGCCCATGCACCGGATGTGCTGGTGGTGTCGCTGGGGGTGGACACGTTCAAGGGCGATCCGATCAGTCATTTCCGGCTGGAAAGCGAAGACTTTCTGCGTATCGGCGCCACCATTGCCGGGATCGGCTGTCCAACATTGTTCGTGATGGAGGGCGGGTATATGGTCGACGACATCGGCGTCAATGCGGTCAATGTGCTGTGCGGTTTCGAAGGCCGGTCCTGACCGCGGGAACGCCCCCACCCGGAATGAACCAAGGAGGCTGAAATGACCCGCTACATCGATGTCAACGATCTGAAACGACTGCTTGCCAGCACCGGCGTCGAGCCATTCATGCTGGGCCTGGTCGACTATATCGAATCCGATTACCGACGCTGGGACGAGTTCCAGAAATCCGCCCGCGTGGCCAATCACTCCCCGGACGGCGTGATCGAGCTGATGCCGGCGGCGGACCGGCAGCTGTATGGCTTCAAGTACGTGAACGGCCACCCGAAAAACACCGCGCAGAACCTGCTGACGGTGATGGCCTTCGGTGTGCTGGCCGATGTCGATACCGGCTTTCCGCTGCTGCTCAGCGAATTCACCATCGCCACTGCACTGCGCACCGCCGCCACCTCGGCGCTGGTGGCCCGGGCGCTGGCCCGGCCCGATGCCCGGACGATGGCGGTGATCGGCAACGGGGCGCAGAGTGAATTCCAGATTCTGGCGTTCCGCGCGCTGCTCGGCATCAACGAGGTCCGCGTATTCGATACCGATCCGGCGGCGACGGCCAAGCTGATCCGCAATCTGTCCGGCGTGCCCGGCCTGCACCTGACACCGGCGGCATCGACTGCCGATGCGGTTCGCGGCGCCGACATCGTGACTACGGCAACGGCCGACAAGGCGCTGGCGACCATCCTGACTCCCGACATGATCGAGCCGGGCATGCACATCAATGCCGTGGGGGGCGACTGCCCGGGCAAGACCGAACTGCATCCGGACATTCTGGCCCGGGCCCGGGTCGTGGTCGAGTTCGAGCCGCAGACGCGGATCGAGGGCGATATCCAGCAGATGCCGGTCGATTTCCCGGTGGTCGAGCTGTGGCAGGTGCTGACCGGTGCCGTGCCCGGACGCGAAAACGCGGAGCAGGTCACGGTGTTCGACTCGGTCGGGTTTGCGCTGGAAGATTTTTCCATGCTGCGCTACCTGCATGACCTGGCGCGGGAAAGAAACATCGGCTCGGTCATCGACCTGGTGCCGGCCCCGGACGATCCGAAAGATCTGTACGGTTTCATGCAAACGGCTGCGGCCGGATAAGCAGTACCGGGATCAACGAGACCGTGTCCGCCGGCCGGACATCTGTCCGGCCGGCGGACACACGGCGGGATCCCACCGACAACAAGGAGAACACGATGAGAGAAATGGCGAAACTGGGGACCGTGGTGGCGGCGGTGCTGCTTGCTGGCGGGTGCGGAAAGCAGGCGCAGCCGGCGGCCGGCGCGGCGGGGAACGACGGGACCGAGGTCGTTCGCATTGGCCAGGCTTCGCCGCTGACCGGCCCGATTGCGCATCTGGGCAAGGATGTCGAGCAGGGGGCCCGGCTGGCGATCGACGACATCAATGCCGCCGGGGTGGAAATCGGCGGCCGGAAAGTCCGTTTCGAGCTGGTATCGGAAGATGACCAGGGCGACCCGAAAATGGGCGCCCAGGTTGCCCAGCGGCTGGTCGATGCCGGCGTGGTTGGCGTGATCGGCCACCTGAACTCCGGCACCACCATGCCGGCGTCACGCCTGTATGCCGATGCCGGTCTGCCCCAGCTGTCGCCGTCGGCGACCAATCCCGACTTTACCCGTCAGGGATTCAGGACCACTTACCGGCTGATTGCCAACGATGTCCAGCAGGGTATCGCGCTGGGCCGCTTTGCCGTCGACGTGCTGAAGGCCAGAACCGTGGCCGTCGTCGATGACCGGACCGCGTATGGCCAGGGCCTGGCCGACGAGTTCGAGAAGGCGGTCAGGAGCCAGGGGGCCACCGTGGTCAAGCGCGAGTTCACCACCAACAATGCCACCGACTTCGGCGCCATTCTGACCTCGATCAAGGCTGCGCAGCCTGACGTGGTGTTCTACGGCGGGATGGATGCACAGGCTGGCCCGATGGCGCGGCAGATGAAGCGGCTCGGCATCCATGCCCGCCTGCTGGGTGGTGACAGCGTGCAGACACCGGAGTTCATCCGCCTGGCGGGCGATGCGGCCGACGGGGTGTATTCGTCCGCCTGTGGCGTACCGCGCGACCGGATGCCGGGTTTTACCGATTTCAATACCCGTTACAAGGCCCGTTTCAATACCGAGGTCCAGGTTTATTCGCCATACGAGTACGACGCGGTTCATGTGCTGGTCGATGCGATGAAACGCGCCGGTTCGACCGATCCGAAGGTGTTCCTGCCCGAGATCGCCAAAACCGACTATCACGGCGTGACCGGCCGGGTCGCCTTTGACAAGCAGGGCGATATCCGCGATGGCGCTGTGACTTTCTATTAGGTCAGGAATGGCAAATGGGAAGTCGTATCTTCTGTCGGCGGAGCCAAAGCCACCTGAGATTACCGGCAGTTTCCCCTGTCAGTATTGGCCGGCACGATGCTGGCCTTTTTTTCGGACAAATAAAAGCTGCAGACACGGTGACCGTCGGCGCTCACCCTGCATGCCGTCGATCAGAACGGCATGCGCCCCTTGACTGACGCGGTCTGGTTGATGAAGTCACTGCGGTCTTCGGCGTCATGGCGGGCGGTGATCTCGGCACCGCCGGCGCTGGCGCCCGTTGCGACGCTAATGGTCGTATTGCCCTGTGCATGGACTTCGCCTGTCTCCGTGACCGCGACGCTTCCCCCATTGCGCAGGACGCATTCGCTGGCAAAGGGCATCGGGGTCGAGAGGCTGGCTGAGCAAATCTGAGAAAACGGCGGAATATATATAACGTAAGTCTGCTTGCCGCGAAAATGAAAAAATCATGACATATAAACAGTGCGGAACACGCTGATCTACGAAATTTGGACTATATCCTCGTAGCAAATATTGCATATACACTATGCCAAGGTAGTAGTGCCGCCGGGGGGAGGCACCACGCTGAGGGGGCGGATGGTCCGGCGGAAAGCCGTGAAGCAGCGAATGGCAGGCGCCTGCGGTTTTCGGAGAACCGGATGCGGGGTCCGCCCCCGATGCCGCCCTGGCGCGGCAATTCATGCCATGGCCGGGGAAGGGCCTGGCGGCGCCCCTGCCACTCAGGCCGGCAGGACATGTGAAATTTTCATGATGTCCACTTTACCAAAAAATGTTCGACACTCAGGCCGATGACAATCGGTCCGGATGTCGTGTTCCCGATGTGCAAGCAGAGGCCGTCATGAATATGAAACCGTCCCACCACCCGGCCCCTGCTGTGGCAAGCCGGCCCCGCAGCAAACGTGGCCTTCTGATGCTGGCACTGGAGCCGCGGCTGATGTTCGATGGCGCGGTCGTCGCCACGGCCGCCGTGGCCGATACCCATGTCGATGCGACACGCGATACGTCGGCGACCCGGTCCGATGCCGCAGCGCCCGCGACACCCGCTGCCGCCGAGCGCCCGGTGGCCGAACAGTCCGCAGCCGTCTCCGGCCGGCAGGTGGTGTTTATCGACTCCGGCGTGCGCGATTACCAGTCGCTGGTGTCGCAGATGCCGCCGGGCACCGAGGTGGTGATGCTGGACGGCCGGGGCGACGGGCTGGCACAGATCGCCCGGTGGGCGCAGTCGCACAGCGGCTACAGTGCCATTCACATCCTGTCGCACGGTACCGAGGGCAATCTGCTGCTGGGCACGCAGACGCTCAACGGTGCCAATATGGCCAGCCATCAGGCGGAGCTGTCGACCATCGGCCAGGCATTGAGCGCCAATGGCGACATCCTGCTGTACGGCTGCAATATCGCGGCCGGCCAGGCCGGTGCCACCTTTGTTGACAGCCTGGCCCGTTATACCCAGGCCGATGTGGCGGCGTCCACCGACATGACCGGTGCCAGCAGCCTGGGCGGCGACTGGGTGCTGGAGCGCAGCAGCGGCCATATTGATGTGACCGGGCTGCGGCCGGCCTACAGCTATCTGCTGGCACAGCCGGTGAATGGCACGACGAGTTTCGACAATGTGAGCAACGGTCCGTATCTCGCCATTGGTGGTTCGTACGGCGTCGGCCTGACCGCGAGCAATGTGGAGGGCTGGGATGTGCTGCTGAAATCGGCGGCTGCAACCAATTGCTATATCAGTGCCGAGGCGATGACCGGGCAGACCCTCATGATCAGTGGGGGCAGTAATGATGGCATGCCATTGGCTTACATGTCGCTCAGTGCGAACAACGGCTACCTGTTCGATCTGGCCCGGGTCGATGTGGCCATTGCCGGCCCGTCAGTCGGCAGTTCCGGGGTAGTCCGGCTGGTGGGTTACCGGGATGGTGTGGCGGTCAGTGGTGCGATATTGAGCCTGATGCTGACCGACACCAATCTCGGCGGGCTGCTGATAAGCTTCAACGTCTCCGGCAATGATGCGTTCAAGGGCATCGATTCGTTCCGTATCCAGGCGGATGGCTCATACCAGGTTACCGGTGCTTTCGGTGTCGACAATGTCACGGCCACCAACTTCCGCGCACCGACCGTTGCGCCAGTACTGACCCCAAGTGGTGGCAGCAGTGCCTACAGTGGCGGCACCGGCAATGCGGTGACGGTCGACAGTGGCATGATCGTGACTGATACCGACAGCGCCACCCAGGCCAGCGCCACGGTGGCGATTACCGGCAACTTCCGCAGCGGGGAAGACCTGCTGGCGTTCAGCAACAGCAACAGCGTCACCTTCGGCAACATCAGCGCCAGCTACAACAGCAGCACCGGCATCCTGACCATGACCTCCAGCGGGGCGACCGCCACCCTGGCGCAATGGCAGGCGGCGCTGCGCGCGGTCACCTACCAGGACACCTCGCTGTCACCGAATACGGCTACCCGTACCATCAGCTTTACCGTCAATGACGGGGGCAACGACAGTACGACCGTGACCCGGAACGTCACGGTTGCCGCCAATATTGCCCCGGTGATCGGCAATCTGAATGGTGACAACCCGACCTTTACCGAAAAGGGCGGGGCGGTAAAACTGGATACCGGCAGTGCCGTGACCGTGACCGACAGTGATTCGCCCGATTTTACCGGCGGCAATGTGACGGTGCGCATTACCGCCAACGGGCAGAGCCAGGATGCGCTGGGCATCGATACCAGTGGCACGGTGGCGCTGAGCAGCGGCACCAGCGTGGGCAGTGTGGTGACTGTGGGTGGTGTCGCCATTGGTGTCATCGCCGGCGACGGGGTGAGTGGCCATGACCTGGTCATCACTTTCAACAGCAATGCGACGCCGGCCCGGGTCAGCATCCTGGTCGCTGCGCTGACCTTCAACAATGGCAGCAGTGATCCCGGCACGGCCAGCCGTACGGTCAATGTCAGCGTCAACGACGGGCATGGCGCCAGCAGCTCGGGCAATGTCGCGGTGTCGGTCGCAGCTGTCAATGATGCGCCGACGGCCACCGCCACCGGCAGGAATCCGGCCTTTACCATCGGCGATGCCGCCGTGCAGGTCTTCAGTGGCGCCAGCTTCAGCACGGTTGAGGCTGGCCAGAGCCTGCTCCAGCTGACGCTGACCGTCTCCGGGCTGCATGATGGCAGCAGCGAAATCCTGACGATCGACGGCAGCAGCGTGGCGCTGACCAATGGCAATACATTGACCAGTGCCGGCAACGGGCTGAGCATTTCCGTATCGGTATCGGGGGGCGTGGCCACCGTTACCCTCGTCAGCAGCGGCATGTCCGGTGCCACGGCCAGCAGCGTGGTCAACGGCATAACCTATCGCGACAGCAGCAGCAGCGCCATTGGCGGCAGCCGCGTGGTGACGCTGACGTCGGTCCGGGACAGCGGTGGCACCGGCAATGGCGGTGTTGATACCACCAGCCTGGCCGTGGCGTCCTCGATCATGGTGGGTGTCGTGCCGGTGGTGAGCGTCAGCGGCGGCAGCAGCGCTTTTACTGCCGGCGACAACATGGCATCCACCCCGGTGGCCGTTGACAGCGGCATGACCGTGACCGATACCGCCAGCAGTACGCTGGCCAGCGCCACGGTGTCGATCACCGGCAATTTCCACGCCGGCGAGGACATCCTTGCATTCAGCAATGGCAACAGCAGCCTCTACGGCAATATCGTTGCCAGCTACAACAACGGCACCGGGGTGCTGACGATGACTTCCAGCGGCGCGACGGCGACGCTGGCGCAATGGCAGGCGGCACTGCGGGCGGTGACCTACACCGACAGCGCGGTGACGCCGAACACGGCCACCCGCACCATCAGCTTCCAGGTCAACGACGGCAGTGCCAGCAGCACGACGGTCAGCCGGGCGCTGACCGTCACGGCGGTCGACCAGACCCCGGTTGCCACGGGCAGCGGCGGCAGTGCCGCCTTTGCCGCCGGCGACAATACGGTATCCACCCCGGTGGTGGTGGACAGCGGCATTACGGTGTCGGATCTGGACAACAGCACCCTGGCCAGCGCCACGGTGTCGATCACCGGCAACTTCCACAGCGGCGAAGACATACTGGCATTCAGCAATACCAGCGCGATCGCCTTCGGCAATATCGTCGCCAGCTACAACAGCGGCACCGGGGTGCTGACGATGACCTCCAGCGGCGCGACGGCGACGCTGGCGCAATGGCAGGCAGCCTTGCGGGCAGTGACCTACACCGACAGCGCGGTGACGCCAAACAGCGCGACCCGCACCATCAGCTTCAGCGTCAGCGACGGCAGCAAGAGCAGTGCCGTGGTCAGCCGCAGCGTGACCGTGGCTGCGGTCGACCAGACCCCGGTCACCACGACCAGCGGCGGCAGTGCGGCCTTTGCCGCCGGCGACAACACGGCATCCACCCCGGTGGTGGTCGACAGCGGCATCACGGTCTCGGACCTGGACAACAGCACCCTGGCCAGTGCCACGGTGTCGATTACCGGCAACTTCCACAGCGGCGAAGACATACTGGCATTCAGCAATACCAGCGCGATCGCCTTCGGCAATATCGTCGCCAGCTACAACAGCGGCACCGGGGTGCTGACGCTGACCTCCAGCGGGGCGACGGCGACGCTGGCGCAGTGGCAGGCGGCCTTGCGGGCCGTGACCTACACCGACAGCGCGGTAACGCCGAACACGGCCACCCGCACCATCAGCTTTGCCGTCAATGACGGCAGCAAGGACAGCGCGGCGGTCAGCCGGACGGTAACGGTGGCCGCCACCGACCAGACGCCGATCGCCACGGCCACGGCCGGCAGCGGCAGTTATCCGGTCGGCGGTACGCCGACGCCGGTGGTGGTCGACAGCGGCATCACGCTGTCGGACCGGGACAGCAGCACGCTGGCCAGTGCCACGGTGGCGATCACCGGCAATTTCCACAGCGATCAGGATCTGCTGGCGTTCAGCAATGGTAATGCCAGCCTCTACGGCAATATCAGCGCCAGCTACAACAGCAGTACCGGGGTGCTGACCCTGACGTCCGGCGGCGGTACCGCGACGCTGGCGCAATGGCAGGCAGCGCTGCAGGCCGTGACCTACAACAACAGCTCGACCTCGCCGGACACCGCGTCCCGTACCGTCAGCATCAGGGTCAATGACGGCAGCAAGGACAGCGCAGCGGTGACCCGCGTCATCGCGATGCAACTGCTGGTGCCGACGGTAGACGGACTGACGGTCGGCAGCGACACCGGCCGCAGCCAGAGTGACGGCGTGACCAGCAACAACATGCCGACCCTGAGCGGAACGGCCATTCCGAACAGTCTGGTCACCATCTATGTGGATGGCGTGCAGGTGGACGGCACCGTGGCGGATAGTGCCGGCGTCTGGCACTACAGCTTTGTCTCCAGCCTGGCCGACGGCGTGCATGACATCACGGCCATGACCAGCAGCGGCGCGGTCAGCAGCGGCCTGTCCCCTGCCTGTCGGGTGACTATCGACACCAGCGCGCCATCCGCGCCGTCCGGCGTTGCACTGAGTACGGCGACCGACAGCGGCAGCAGCCACAGCGACGGCGTGACCCGTATCAACCAGCCGACCCTTGTCGGCACGGCGGAAGCCGGCAGCACCGTGGCGGTGTACGTGGACGGTGTGCAGGTCGGCACGACGACGGCGGATGGCAGCGGCGCGTGGCGCTATGCGCTGACCAGCGCCCTGGCCGACGGTGACCACAGCGTGCGGGCGACCGGAACCGATGCCGCCGGCAATACCGGAGCGCTGTCGTCCGCGCTCACCCTGACCATCGACACCGTGACCCCGGCCGTGCAGCAAGTCGCCTTGCTGGATGCCCAGCCGGTCAGCGGTAACCGGGCTGCCTACAGCGTGGCGTTTTCCAAACCGGTGGACATGCTGACCAGCGCGGATCTCTCCATCCTGACCTCGGGCACCGCCCACGGCAGCATCCTGAGCATTACCCGCAGCAGCCCGACCACCTTTATCGTCCAGCTGGGAGACGTGGGCGGCAACGGCAACCTGTCGCTGGTCATCAAGTCCGGTGCGGCGGCGGACCTTGCCGGCAACGCCCTGTCGCAGCCGGTCACGGCGCCGGCCTACCAGGTCAGCACGCCGTCCACGGACCTGGCGCCGATCATGCCGTCCTCGCCGCCGACGCGGCCGGGCGGGGACGGCCACCCGGCGCCGGCCGTGGTCGTGGCACCGATTACACCGAATATCGTACTGGCCACGACGGCCGGCGGCACCAGTGCGGGCAGCCTGCCGTCCATCGCTTCGTGGGATGCGCCGGTCCAGGATGCCGGCGGTTACCGGGCGTTTGGCCAGTCCAGACAATTCGGCCTCGACCATTTCGCCATGCCCGCGCTGACCGGGGACGGGGAGAGAACCGGCGGGCGGAGCGGGCTGTCCGGCTTCGTCAGCACCGGTCTGGATGCCCGGGCGCCGGTTCTCCGGATCGTGCCGGACCTTGGCGTGCTGTCGGTCCAGGCCGACCAGAGTTTCAGCGTCCAGCTGCCGGCCGGCACGGTCGTTGCTCGCGATCCCGGCGGGCTGACGATCCAGGTGCGGCAGAGCAATGGCCAGCCGCTGCCGCCGTGGCTGCACTTCGACCCGGCCACCGGCACTTTCAGCGGCAAGCCGCCGGCGGGCTGGAACCGGACGCTGTCGCTTGAAGTCAGCGTCTTCGACAAGGACGGTCACCGCGGTCAGGCCCGTCTCCAGTTGCAGTTCGGTCAGCGCCTGGCCTCCGCGGAGGCGCCGGCCGCCGAGCCGGCTGCACGCGGCAAGCCGGCGCTGAGCGAGCAGTTTGCGCGGGCGCGGGTCGCCACGGCGCCGGACTGGCAGGCGCCGGCGACCCTGCCGGAACCGGCCTGAGGCACGGCGGACACCGGCCGGAGCCGGATATCAATTTCAAAGTATTTCAGAAGGGATGTTATGCGAGTCTTGCAACAAGCGCTGCCGCAAGCCGGGGGCTTGCGGTTGCTGTCCATGGCCGTGGTGCTGGCCCTGACCGGCTGCGCCGTCAGCCCGAAGCCGATCAGCGTTCAGGAGCGGCAGGCGACGCTGGAAGCGGATCGCCAGGCCATGTTTGGCAGCCAGGAGGCGCTGAGCGGGCCGGTGACCCTGCAGGAGGCGATGGCACGGGCGCTGAAGTACAACCTCGATTACCGGGTCAAGCTGATGGAAGAGGCGATGGCGCAGCGCCAGCTCGACCTGTCCAGCCTGGACATGCTGCCGCGGCTGGCGGCGGGGGCCGGTTTCACCTCGCGCAACAAGGACAATGCCTCGTCATCACAGAACGTGGAAACCGGCCAGCAATCGCTGGTGCCGTCGGTGTCCACCGAGCGCCAGCAGCGCACCGCTGACCTGAGCCTGAGCTGGAACGTGCTCGATTTCGGCGTCAGCTACTACACGTCGCAGCAGCAGTCCGACCGGCTGCTGATCCTGCAGCAGCGCAAGCGCAAGGTCGCCCAGCAGATGATGCAGCAGGTGCGCGAAGCCTGGTGGCAGGCGGTGGCGGCCCAGCAGCTGCAGACCCGCATCGACAGCCTGCTGAAGGAAGCCGAAGCCGCCATGGAGGATGCGCGCCAGGTTGAAGTGCAGAAGCTGCGCTCGCCACTGGAAGCGCTGACCTATCGCCGCCAGCTGCTCGATGTGATCCGCCAGATGGGCATCATCCGCAATGCCCTGTCGCAGGCCAAGCCGCGGCTGGCCGCAATCATGAACGTGCCGCCCGGCCAGCGCTTCGACGTGGCGGTGCCGGCCGAGCTGACCCTGCCGCCGCTGACGCTCGGCATCGACAGAATGGAAGAAATGGCGCTGCTGAACCGGCCGGAACTGGCCGAGGCACGCTACAACGAGCGCATCGGCACGGCGGAAACGCGCAAGGCCATCGCCAAACTGCTGCCGGGCCTTGAGTTCAGCGTCGGCGAGCATTACGACAGCAACAAATTCCTGGTCAACAATGCCTGGGGCGATGCCGGCCTGCGCATCAGCTGGAATCTGCTGAACCTGTTCAATGCCGGCCCGATCACCCGTGCCGCCAACGCACAGCTGGAAGTTGCCAAGGCACAGCGCATGGCACTGAGCATGGCGGTGCTGACCCAGGTCCACGTCGCCTATCTCGACTTCCAGGGCCGCTCTCGCCAGTTCGGGCTCGAGAAGGAACTCAACGGCGTCGAGCAGCGCATCTACGAGCAGAACCGCAATGCCAGCAACAGCGGCGCGCAGGGCCGTCTGCCGTCGATCCTGGCCAATGCGAACTCGGTATTCTCGTCGCTGCGCCTGTACCAGAGTTATGGCGACCTGCAGAACGCCTATGGCCAGATGGGCGCCAGTCTGGGCCTCGATCCGTTGCCGAGCGCCGCCGCCGGCCACGACCTGCCGGCGCTGGTCGCCGCGTTCAAGGGGGCCGAGCAGCAGTGGCAGGGCTCGATCGCGGGGGAACAACAGTGAAAACGGGACTTCGCCTGGCCGTGCTGGCCGTTCTGCTGGGCCACGGTGTCGGGGCGCTGGCCGCCCCGGCCAGCGATGGCCGCATTCGCGTGCAGTTGATGGCGCGCCATGCCGTGACCCTGTCCGGCGAAATTGCCGCCAAGATTGCCCGGCTGCCGGTGCAGGAAGGCGGCAGCTTCAAGCGCGGCGACCTGCTGGTCAGCTTCGATTGCGGCAGCTACCGCGCCCAACTGCGCAAGGCGCAGGCCTCGCTGGAAGCGGCCAGCCAGCTGGTCAAGGTCAATGACCAGCTGGCCAGGCTGAATTCGGCCGGTGCGCTCGAACTGGCGCAGTCGCGGGGCAAGGCCAAGGAAGCCGCGGCGGATACCAGCTATATGCAGACCGTCGTGTCCAAGTGCTCGATTACCGCGCCGTTCGACGGCCGGGTGGCGCGGCGCATTGCCGCCGTGCACCAGTACGTCAGCCCGGGCAATCCGGTGCTGGACATCGTCGATTCCGGCCAGCTGGAACTGCGCATGATTGTGCCGTCCAAGTGGCTGGCCCGCGTGACGCCAGGCAGCCGCTTCACCGTGGTGGTGGACGAACTCGGCACCCGTTTCCCGGCGCATGTCGAACGCCGCGGGGCGCAGATCGATCCGGTCAGCCAGTCCATCCCGGTGGTGGGGGTGATCGATGGTGATGCCGCCAGCCTGCTGCCCGGCATGAGCGGCTGGGCCAGTTTCAAGTAAGGCCGCAATGAATCCTGTCGATCACACCCGCGAACTCGCGGGGCTGCTGCAGTTGCTGCGGCGTGCCCGCGAGGCGGAAAGTGCTGCGCAACTGGGTTTCATCATGGTCAATGAAACCCGGCAACTGCTGGACTACCGCCAGGCCGCGCTGTGGCATGAAGGGCCGCACGGGCATGTTGGCGCCCTGTCCGGACTGGTCGAGCTCGATCCCACGGCCCCGTATCTGCAATGGCTGGACCGGCTGTTCAGCCATCTCCGCCAGCAGGACGGCGGTCCGTGCCGGCAGCTGGGCGCGGCCGACGTGCCGCCGGCACTGGCCGACGAGTGGGCAACCTGGCTGCCGGCGCATGCGCTCTGGCTGCGGCTGGATGGTGCCGGCGCGTTGCTGCTGGCGCACGAGCAGGGCTGGGGCGAGTACGAGCTGAAGCTGGCGGCCGAACTGGCCCATGGCTACAGCCATGCCTGGCGCCAGTTCGCGCCGCGCCACAACTGGCGTGACCGGGTGCGCTCCTGGCTGGCGGTGGGCAGGCATCGCCGCCGCGTGCTGCTGCTGGTCGTGGTGCTGGCCTGCCTGCCGATCCGCCTCAGCGTGCTGGCGCGTGCCGAAGTCGTGCCGCAGAATCCGCGGCTGCTGCGCGCACCGGTGACCGGCGTGATTGCCGACGTCAGGGTGCAACCGAACCAGCGCGTGGCCCAGGGAACAGCCCTGTTCTCGCTGGACGCCACGGCGCTGTCCGGCCAGTTCGAGCTGGCCAGCCGCGAGCGCGATGCGGCACAGGAGAGCTTCCGCGCCAGTGCCCAGCTGGCGGTGACCGACGACAAGGCCAGGCAGGCCATGGCGCAGGAACATGCGCGCATGGAAGAAAAAACCATCACGGCCGACTATACCGGCCGCGAGCTGCAGCGGCTGCATGTCGCCGCGCCGGCCGCTGGTGTCGTGGTGTTCTCGGACCGCAGTGACTGGCTGGGACGTGCGGTGACGGCGGGCGAGAAGGTCATGACCCTTGCCGATCCGGCCCGGGTCGAACTGACCGCCTGGCTGCCGGCCGGCGAGGCGATCGCCATCGAGCCGGGCAGTGACATCACCCTGTATCCGAATGCGGCGCCGACCGAATCCTACGATGCGGAAGTCAGCCGCGTGGCCTACCGCGCCGAAGTCAGCGAGGGCGGGCAGCTTGCCTACCGGCTCCAGGCCCGGTTCAAGTCCGGCGAGAAGCCGCGTCTTGGCCAGATGGGCACGGCTCGGGTCTACGGCGACTGGGTACCGATGTGCTATTACCTGCTGCGTCGTCCGCTGACCGCCGCCCGGCAATGGCTGGGCTGGTAGCATGAGCCAGTCCTCCCTGCCGCGGCTCCGCCAGGAACTGAGCCTGCACGCCGGACCGACCCAACCCGACGGCTCGCCGAGCTGGCTGCTGCACGATCCGGCCGCCAATCGCTTCTACCAGCTGGACTGGGCCAGCTTTGAAATTCTGGCGCGCTGGTCGCTGGGCGAAATCGGCGCCGTGCGCGATGCCGTCAATTGCGAGACGGCGCTGCACGTTGATAATGATGACGTGCTGGCGGTATCCGCTTTCCTGTCCCGCCACCAGCTTGTGCAAGCCGACAGCAGCGAGAGAAACCAGTGGCTGTGGCAGCTGTATCAGGGCAGCCGGCCGTCGCGCGCCATGTGGCTGCTGAAGAATTACCTGTTTTTCCGCATTCCGCTGATCCGGCCCGAGGCACTGCTGGCGCGGCTGGCACCGCTGTTCGCCTGGGTTTTCACACCGGGCTTCTGGTGGGGGCTGGGTGGGCTTGCGCTACTGGGTCTGACCCTGGTCTCGCGCCGCTGGGATGAATTCACGCACACCTTTTCCGCCTACACCGGCGTCAGCGCGATGCTGGGGATCGGCCTGTCGCTCGGCTTCGCCAAAGTCCTGCACGAAATGGGGCATGCGCTGACCGCATACCGCTTCGGCTGTCGCGTGCCGGCGATGGGTGTGGCTTTTCTGGTGCTGATGCCGGTGCTCTACACCGATACCAATGATGCGTGGAAGCTGCCCTCACGACGGCAGCGGCTGCTGATTGGCGCGGCCGGCATGCTGGCCGAACTGATGCTAGCCGCCGTCGCCACCCTGCTGTGGGCGCTGCTGCCGGACGGACCGCTGCGCGCCGGCTCCTTCCTGCTGGCGACCACAACCTGGCTTGCAACGCTGGCCATCAATGCCAGCCCCTTCATGCGCTTCGACGGCTACTTCCTGCTGGTGGACTGGCTGGGCATGCCGAATCTGCACCAGCGCGCCTTTGCGCTGGCACGGTGGCAGATGCGTCGCCTGCTGCTGGGACTGGACGATCCGGTGCCGGAGCACTTTCCGCCGTCACGCCAGCGCGGGCTGATCCTGTTCGCCTGGGCAACCTGGCTGTACCGGCTGGTGCTGTTCCTGTCGATCGCCTTGCTGGTTTACCACCTGTTCTTCAAGGCGCTGGGCCTGTTCATGCTGGCGGTGGAGCTGGGCTGGTTTATCGTGCGGCCGATCGCCGGCGAGCTGAAAGTCTGGTGGCAGCGCCGTGCCGAACTGCGCTGGCAGCGTGAAACGCGGCGCAGTGCGGCACTGCTGGCGGCGCTGGCACTGTTCGTCGCCGTGCCGTGGCAATCCGATATCGCCAGCCCGGCCGTGCTGACCGCCCTGCATTCCCAGGGGCTGTATGCGCCGGCGCCGTCCGTGGTGCAGCAGGTGATGGTCAGACCCGGCCAGCAGGTCAGGGCCGGCCAGCCGCTGCTGCGGCTGCAGTCCAGTGCGCTGGAGGCCCAGCTGACGCTGGCCGACGCGCGCGAACAGGCACTGGCCCAGCAACTGGCCCAGCAGCCGTTCCACCCCGAGTTGCAACAGCTGGGGCCGGTGCTGTTCAAGCAGTGGCAGGCTGCGGCACAGCAGGTGGAGGGTCTGCGCCGTCAGGCCAATCGCTTGCTGCTGACCGCGCCGTTTGACGGCCGGGTGGCGGATGTCGACGAGTCGGTGGTGGCCGGCACGGTGATCGCCGAGGGCGAGCGGCTGCTCGATGTGATCGGACCGGACGGCGTCAAGGGCGAAGCCTTTGTCGACGAGGCCGCGCTGGCGGGACTGGCGAGCGGCGACGAGGCGCGTTTCGTGCCGGACAGTGGCGAACGCTGGGCGGTGCACTGCCGACTGGGCCAGATCGACCGGCTGAACCTGCCGACGCTGGACCAGCCGCTGCTGGCTTCCGTGTACGGCGGGCCGATCGCGACCGAGCAGCGTCAGCAGGCGCTGGTACCGCTGGAAGCGGTATTCCGGGTGCGGCTGGAGCGCTGCGAGCGCCAGTCGGCGCCAACGCGAGAACTGGCCGGTGTGGCCCGCCTGCAGGGACCGTGGCGCAGCTGGCTGCAGCGCGGCGTGCGCCGGGCACTGGTGCTGTTCCAGCGCGAGGCCGGGTTGTAAGCCGGGGGCGTCCCGGCGCCGTGGTGTTCAGCCTGCCGTACTTCTTGCGCCAGGTACCGACATGCCCGGCGTCGCCTGTTTGAGGACGAGGGCGATCTGCGCTTCCGCAAAGCGGCTCTTTTTCATGGCAGGAGCGGGCTTATCTGGCCGGAAATTTCTGCTTCTGGATGGACCGGAGTCGTGGAAAAGGGCCATATCCGCCGCTTCTTATTGACTTGAAGTTGACTTCAACTTTTATCATGACTTTGGTTCCCGATGAATCTTTCATGAGGTTTGATATGAAGACTGGTGAGATCCGCTTTCACGATGGGGCTGCGTATGAGCGCTATATGGGAAGGTGGAGCCAGCTTGCGGGCGAAACATTCCTCCACTGGCTTGATCCTGCATCGGGCCAGCAATGGCTGGACGTGGGCTGTGGCAACGGCGCCTTTACCGGGATGCTTGTCGGGCGCTGCGATCCGGCTTCGGTGCATGGCGTGGACCCCTCGGAGGAACAGCTTGCCTACGCCCGCGCACGGCCCGAACTGTGCTCTGCGCAATTTCGGCAGGGGGATGCGATGGCGATGCCTTATCCCGACAGCGCGTTCGATGCCGCAGTGATGCCGCTGGTCATCTTCTTCGTTGCCGATCCGGCCAGGGGGGTTGCCGAAATGGGACGGGTAGTGCGTCCTGGTGGCATCGTTGCCGCTTACGCATGGGACATGGCAGGCGGTGGCTTTCCCTACGAGACGCTGCTGGCGGAAATGCGCGGGCTTGGCATCACGGTGCCGGCGCCCCCTAGCCCCGATGCATCGCGCATCGACATGATGCGGGACTTGTGGGCTGGCGCAGCCCTGGATGCGATTGAAACGCGGGAGATCGTTGTGCACCGCACATTCGCCGATTTCGACGACTTCTGGGCGACGGCGCTAGGCGCACCGAGTGTCGGGATGATACTTGCATCGATGGCGGTGGAGGACCTCGCGCATCTCAAGGCCCGGGTACGTGGCCGCCTGCCGGCGCAGCGATCAGGTCATATCACTTGTGATGCCCGCGCCAATGCCGTGAAAGGCCGTGTCCCGAAGTAGCCGGTGCCAGTGGAAGCCAGACCAGGATGGCATACTGGAAAACGCGAAATGCGAAAAAGCCCTGAATAATCAGGGCTTTTTCGCTGTGCTCTGGCGGAGAGGGTGGGATTCGAACCCACGGTAGGTTATGCACCTACGCCTGATTTCGAGTCAGGTACATTCGACCACTCTGCCACCTCTCCTTGTTTAGCGTCGCGAACGGCGCTGAACAGGAGGCGAATATTAAAGAACTTTTTCCGGTTTGAAAAGGGCTTTTTGCAAAATAATCGACAGCCGCTGCCATGGAACGGAAAAGTGGCTGATTGCAAAGTTATTTTCCATTTCGCATGAAACCCGCATTGCGCACAGGGTTGAGTCTGGTGGGGAAGCAGGGGACAATAACTGAGTAAATTACTCAGGTAATGGAGAGAGGACCGATGGCCGCCCCCGCCGAAGAGAAGTACACCGTCGAACACATGCTGTCCGTTCATCGCTGGACCGATACCCTGCTCAGCTTCCGCATGAGCCGCCCGGCCGGATTCCGCTTCACTCCGGGCCAGTTCGCCCGCCTTGGCCTGCCGTCCGGGCAGGGTTTCGTCTGGCGCGCGTACTCGATGGTCAACGCGGTGTGGGACGACGAGCTGGAGTTCCTGTCCATTGTCGTGCCCGATGGCGAGTTCACCTCGCGGCTGAGCCGGCTGTCAGCCGGTGACGACATCCTGCTGGACAAGCGCGCCAACGGTTTCTTCACCCTCGACCGCTTTGTCGACGGTCAGGATCTGTGGTTGCTGGGTACCGGGACCGGGCTGGCACCGTACCTGTCCATACTCCGGGAGCCGTCGGTCTGGTCCCGGTTTGACACCCTGACCCTGGTTCACAGCGTGCGGACAGCCGCCGAGCTGGCCTATCGTGACGAGATCGCGGCGCTGCGGGACCATCCGCTGTGGGCCGAGCACGGTCACAAGCTGCATTATCAGCCGGTGGTCACGCGCGAGTCGCATCCGGGCTGCCTGTCGGCGCGTCTGCCGGTGCTGCTGGCCAATGGCGAACTGGAGCAGGCGACCGGTCGCCTGCTGACGCCGGAGCGGGCCAGGATTATGATCTGTGGCAACCCGCAGATGGTGGAGGACACCCATCGCCAGCTGATCAGTATGGGTTACCGGCTCAGCCGGCTGACTGCACCGGGGCAACTGGCACTGGAAAACGGTTTCTGATTCTCGGGAAAGGAAAACCCCCGGCAGTGGCATTGCCGGGGGTTTTCGTTTTCCCGCCGAGTGCGGGGTGGAGGCTTAGAGCTGGACCGTGGCATCAGACTGCTTTGCCTGGGCGCTGACGGCTTTCTTCAGGCTCTTGTACAGATCGGGGTGGGTCTGCTTCAGGTACTCGATGATTTCGAAGTCCTCGTGCTTGACCCGTGCCAGATCGATATGCTCGACGTGGACCAGGCGCAGCAGTTCGCGCACCGGCTTGGGCATGTTGCGACCGGATTCATAGCGCGAGCCGCCGGACTGGGTGACGCCGATCTTGCTCCAGAAATCCTGCTGGTTCAGGCCGAGCTTGCGGCGGATCTCACGCGGATTGGGAATCTTGCTGAACAGTTGCATAGTGAATCACCTCGATGAACATGATTGATGATGGAGTATCTGGGGCACATTATGAAACTATCAATTAGTATTTTCTGTTACTCACAATGCATTTTTGTAAACATTTGTATCACGGCTGGCGGTGAACACAAAATGCAGGCCGGCTGATCGCGGCGTAGCGTGGGCATTCCGTTGCGCTGAACGGCAGATCAGGCCCGGCACAAACGGAATGTGGATCAGCCCGGATAGGAGCGATGCCGGATGGAAGAAGTTCCACCGTTCGTCGCTTGGGCGATTGCCATGACTCTTCCGATCGGCACATGACGCCGGCGAGCCACCCGGTCAGGTGGCTTGCGTGGCGGAGCCGGAAGCCGGCTTGAATCAGTGCGGAGCCGGGGAGGCGCTCAGCAGCGGACCGATAATGCGGGTCGAATCGATGGTTTCATCCTGGCTGTAGCCGGTGTCGGTGCTGGGATGCGGGTAGGCGTAGAGGACGCGGGAGATGCCGCTGCAGAGAATGGCGGCGACGCACAGCGCGTTGGGCTGGCAGTTGGTGTACAGGGTCAAGGCCTTGCGGGGCAGGCTGTCCAGTTGCTTCAGCAGACGGATCAGATTGATCTCTGCATGGGCCGTGGGGTCTCCGGAAGTGGATTCGGTGTTGTGCGCTTCGGCGACGACGCGTCCGCGCGGGTCCGCCAGCAGGGCGGCGTAAGGCTTGTTGCCGCGCGAGACGGCGATATCGGAGAGATCGACGGTCCGTCGCAGCAGATCGAGGTCGGAAGGAGTCGGTTGTGTAGTCGACACGGTAGTCTTCAGGGTAGTCAGGGAAAGCGTTTCGGGTAGTCGTCTCCAGACAGGAATGCCACCCGTATTTGACGCTATTGTCCCTTCCTCGGCGCGCCGGCATCTGACCTTGGTCAAGTCGGAAGCAGGCGGGGCAGGCGGCGGCTGCCGGGGCCGCCCATGCAGGTCAGTCCAATTGACTGACATTCACACCGGACTGCGAATCGCTATTAAAACCTGGCTGCGTCATTCAGGTATTGCCGTTCCGGCCATATTAAGGTCGGCAGTGCCGGGGAGAGGGAAAGCCCGGCTCGGCTCAGGGAGAGGATTGGTGAGAATGTGTTTCGGGAGACGTTGATTCATTAACCTGCACTGGCTGGCACCATGCTGGCTGACTGCTGGAACGGTTTTTTTCGTCAGGATTGCCGCCGTGTCAGCTCTTGGATTCGGGTATTGAACGGGGGAATGGCATGCTGGGCGGCTCCTGGCGGGCCGTGATGCGGTTGTAAAGCATCGCCATGCGATTCGCTTCCTTTTCCATGACATAGGTGCCGGGCAGGGTGATTCCCCGGGGCGAAATGACGACCCAGCAACGCTGTTCTAGGCCGCTTTGAATTTGCATGATGGTATAGGCCGACATGGCGCTCTCCGCATGGGACAGGATCAGACAGGTATCTGCACGTGCAGAAGATATTACAGACTGTACGTAAATGTCGATGATTTTGTTGTTTGACAATGCGCATATCGGCCAGCATAAAATATTTCAAGTTTTCCATATTGAAATGTTATTTTCAGGCTGTTATGTCGGCATAGATTCTATTGAATACTCAATGTGGGAGCATGAAATATCAGGTAATGACGTTAAGATTAAATGAAACAAGGATATGCAAAAAGAAATATTAGGGTCGCGTTAGTCAAAATGGACTAGGTTGCCGCCGGCAAAAGAAAACGCCCCGCCAGGGCGGAGCGTTTTCTGATCGGAGTGCGCCGGGTCAGGCGAGCACTTCGCCTTCGCGGGCAATTTGCCACTTGGTGGTGTCAAAGCCCTGACGCAGCAACGCGCGTCGGACATTGCTGTGCTTGGCGTTGGACGGCACGCGCAGTGCCGGTACGAACTGGCCGCCGGCAAGCGGGCGGGCATGGATGATCAGAAAGTCGTTATGGATCGAGTTCATGATGGTGGTTTTCCTTATAGTTGTTGTACCTGCCGTCATTTGGCAGGGGTCATGCAGTCGGCCTGGGCCGGATAGTCGAAAAGCGATATAGGTGTCATGGCAAGCTCCTTGCCGTTGGCGTCGAAACGCGTCGGGCGGTCTGCGGCGGCAGAAAATCTGCGCTGCTGACGAATAGTAGGCTTGCGATTGTTACGGGAAATCGCCTGGACTGCAGCGTTGTGTAACCGTCGGTCTGGAATGGACCCGAATCAGGTATCGCCCTGTCGGGTCCATGCGCTGCTACAAGCAGCATAGACGGTGACAGGGTGGATGCAAGGCCGACGGGAAGGACTGGCAGGCATCGCCGGACTTGTGTGCTCAATAAGACACAAGTGCAACCTTGCTGCTTGGGTGCAGTGGTTGCCTGTGGCCGAAAGCAATCGGCCCGCGTAGGCGATGACTTGCAAGTCGCTGAATCTTCATGAGAAGCTACAGCGTCCTTGCACCCTAACATGATTTTTGCTGGCGTGCAACATTTTGTGCTGCGTTCAGGCCCAGTGGCGGTCAAGCATGCGGGTGTCGCCCGCCGCCAGTCCGTCGAGGGCGAGAGTGCCGCTGACCCTGCCATGGGCCAGCAGACCACCGTCGCCAAGGCGGCTGGCGATAAACAGCCCGGACACGTCGGCGGGCGCATGTTCGCGCAGCAGCCGGGCCTGTTCGAGCAGGATGATGCCCTGTGCCAGCCGCCTTGCGTGCGCCTCCTGCACGTCGGCTGGCTGGGCCAGCAGCGCCTGCAGGGTGTGCAGGCAGCCGCTCAGCAGCGAGTCGTCGCGGAAGGCGGCTGACCAGTCGGCCAGCAGCAGGGCGGCACCGTCCGGGTCGCGCTGGAGGGCGCGCAGCACGTCCAGGCACATGACATTGCCCGACCCCTCCCAGATCGAGTTCACCGGTGCCTCGCGGAACAGGCGCGCCAGTGGCGCGTCCTCGACATAGCCGTTGCCGCCCCAGATCTCCATGGCCTCACCGGTCAGTTCGATGGCCCGCTTGCAGATCCAGAATTTCGCGGCCGGTGTCACGATGCGGCGGTAGGCCCGTGCCAGCGGATCGGGCTCCGGGGCGGCGGCCTGCTCGAACGCAGCGGCGAGCCGGATCATCAGCCGCGTGGCCGCCTCGCTTTCCAGCGCCATGTCGATCAGTACATTGCGCATCAGCGGCTGTTCCCGCAGCGGGCGGCCAAAGGCCGAACGATGGCGGGTGTGGTGCAGCACTTCGACCAGAGCCCGGCGGATCAGTGCGGCGCTGCCGATTACGCAGTCGAGGCGGGTATGGGTGGCCATCTCCAGCAGGATCGGGATACCGCGCCCGGCTTCGCCGACCGGCATGGCCCACGCATCGTGAAACTCGACTTCACTGCTGGCGTTGGAGCGGTTGCCGAGCTTGTCCTTCAGCCGCTGGATATGGACGGCATTGCGACTGCCGTCAGGTCGCCAGCGCGGGACAAAAAAGCAGGACAGCGGGCCGTCGCGCGGATTGTCCTCGCGGGCGACCACCAGGTGCGCGTCGCACATCGGAGCGGAAAAGAACCACTTGTGGCCGTTCAGCCGCCAGGCGCCGCGGCGCCCGCCGGCGGTGGACGGCACCGCCCACGAGCGGTTGCTGCGCACATCGGAGCCGCCCTGCTTCTCGGTCAGGCCCATGCCGATCAGGGCGGCGTACTTCTGTTCCCAGGGCAGATCGCGCGGGTCGTGCTCGCGGCTCAGCAGCAGCGGGCCGAGGCGGGAGAACAGCCCGGGGTCCTGCTGCAGGACCGGGATGGCGGCGAAGGTCATCGTGGCCGGGCACAGCGTGCCGGACTCGACCTGGCCCTGCAGAAAGTAGCCCGCCGCACGGGCGGCCCAGACGCCCGGACGCGGGTCTGTCCACGGCAGCGCATGCAGGCCTTCGCCGCGCAGCAGCGTCAGCAGGGTGTGCCATGACGGATCGAAGGTGACGGTGTCGATGCGCTCGCCAAGCCGGTCGAACACCTGCAGGGTCGGCGGATGGCGATTGGCCCGGTCGCCGAGTGCCAGGATGTCGGCGGCGCCGAGCGTGGCGCCGATGCGGCGCAGGGTTTGATCAAAGTCGCTGGCGCCGGCGCGGCGGACTGCGTCGCGCAGCACCGGATCGCTGGCATACAGGTTGTAGCCGCAGAGATCGGGGACCTGATTGTCGTGGGGGCGTGACGGGCTCATGGGGGAAATCCGCGCAGGAGACGCTTCACAGCGTAGTGCATGCGCGGTCCCGTTGCCGGTTGCTGTCAGCGCTGGTGTTTCTCGGCGGCGGCGATCACCTTGCCGGCAATATCGGCCGGCACCCATAACTTGACCTGTTCCGGGTAGCGGACAATGTAGGCGCGTGCCAGCGTGCGCCAGTCCTGCTTTTGCGTCGATTGCCGTGCCAGCGTTTCGTTCAGGCGGTCGATCGGCACCGAGAAACGCTGCAGGACCGAGACCAGGACCGGGTCGGCGGCGTGGAAGGCGCGCGATGCGCCGGCCTGGATCACCGCGTCCGGCGAGGCGGATGCGCATGGCGCCGGATTGTCCTTGTCGGCCAGGGTCTTGAAGCAGGCTTCGTTGTATGCCGGTTCCTGCAGCTTGATGAAGCGGTATTTGCCCATCAGCGCGGTCGGTGTCCAGTAGTAGAACAGCACCGGCTTGCCTCGGCGGTAGGCCGAGGCCACCTCGGCATCAAGTGCCGGACCGGTGCCGGGCCGGAAATTGGTATAGCTGGTGGTCAGCCGGTAGGCTTTCAGTTTCTGCGAGTTGACGCCTTCGCAGGTCCAGCCGGTCGGGCAGTTCAGGAAGCGTCCCTTGTCCGGGGATTCCGGGTCCCGGAACAGGGCGGCGTAGCGCGGCAGGTCGGCTACCGATTTCAGCGCCGGGGCTGCGGCGGCAATGCCGCGCTTGCGATCGCCGTTGACCAGATAGTCCGGCACGTACCAGCCTTCGCTGGCGCCGGTAAGGGTCTTGCCGAGGCCGACCACCTTGCCGGCGGCAGCGGCCTGGTTCCAGGCGTCGCTGCGACCGATCCACTCCTCGGCGATGACCTGGATGTCGTTGTTGGCCAGTGCGTTTTCCATGGTGACGGTATTGCCGGGCAGGGCATCGGTCGTGCAGCCGTAGCCGGACTCGAACACCTCGCGCAGCAGCTCGGTCAGAAACGACGCGCTTTCCCAGTTCAGACCGGCGAATCTGACCGGCTTGCCGGCGGCGCACCAGGTCGACGGCGGGCTGGCCGCCTGCGCCGCAGTGGACACGGCCAGCAACAGGGTGGAGGCAAGGATTGTGGTTTTCATCATGGCTGTTTTTTTCTCCGTGAGAAAGCCCGCACGGGCCGCCGCTGCCTGCATGGCGGCGGCCCGCCTGGTCCGGGCCGGTGAGGCTCAGGCCGCAGCCAGCAGTTCGCGCAGCACGTACGGCAGGATGCCGCCGTGACGGTAGTACTCGACCTCGATCGGGGTGTCGATGCGCGATGTGACCGCGTGGCGTTCGACTGTGCCGTCGGCACGGTGGATGACCAGCGTCATGTCCTGTTGCGGCACCAGCTCGCCATCGACACCATCGATGTCGAAGGTTTCGCTGCCGTTCAGCCCCAGCGTGCCGATGCTGTCGCCATCCTTGAATTGCAGCGGCAGTACGCCCATGCCGACCAGGTTCGAGCGGTGGATGCGCTCGAAGCTGCGGGCGATGACCGCCCTGACTCCGAGCAGCATGGTGCCCTTGGCCGCCCAGTCGCGCGACGAACCGGTGCCGTATTCCTCGCCGGCCAGCACCACGGTCGGAATGCCCTGCTGCAGGTACGACTGGGCCGCGTCGTAGACCGTGGTCTGACGGCCGTCATACAGCGTGAAACCGCCCTCGACCGGGCTGCCGTCCGGATTCGGCGGCAGCATCAGGTTCTTGACCCGCACATTGGCGAAGGTGCCGCGGATCATGATGTCGTGGTTGCCGCGCCGGCTGCCGTAGCTGTTGAAATCGCGCTTCTGCACGCCGTGCTCGACCAGATAGCGGCCGGCCGGGGTGCTGTCCTTGAACGAACCGGCCGGGCTGATATGGTCAGTGGTCACCGAGTCGCCGAGCAGCAGCAGCGGTTTGGCGCCGCGAATGGCACCGACCGCATCATGCTGCATGCCGAAGCGGTCGAAGAACGGCGGCCTGGCGATATAGGTCGACTGCGGCCAGTTGTAGACCTGGCCGGTCGGGGCCGGAATGGCATTCCACAGATCGTGGTCGCGGGTGAAGTCGCTGTACTTCTCGCGGAAGACCGCCGGGTCCATCGCGATCGGCATCAGCCTGGCGATTTCATCCGAGTTCGGCCAGATATCGCGCAGATAGACCGGATGGCCGTCGTTGCCGATGCCGAGCGGCTCGGTTTCCATGTCGATATTGACCCGGCCGACAATGGCGAAGGCAACCACCAGCGGCGGGCTGGCAAGGAAGTTGGCGCGCAGGTTCGGGTGAATGCGCGCCTCGAAGTTGCGGTTGCCGGACAGAACGGCGGCGCAGACCAGATCGTGCTCGACAATTGCCTGGTTCAGCTCCGGCGTGATGTCACCGGCGTTGCCGATACAGGTGGTGCAGCCGAAAGCGGCGACATCGAAGCCGAGCGCTTCCAGCGATGGCATCAGCCCGGCGGCCGTCAGGTACTCCGGCACCACGCGCGAACCGGGGCCGAAACTGGTCTTGACCCGCGGATGAACGCTGAGTCCTTTCTCGACCGCCTTTTTCGCCAGCAGGCCGGCGGCGAGCAGCACGCCGGGGTTCGAGGTATTGGTGCAGCTGGTGATGGCGGCGATCAGCACATCGCCATGGCCGACATCCTCGGCATCACCGGCGACGACATGGCGCTCGCCGAGTTCCGCCGTCGGCCGGTTGAAACCGCTGGCGGCGGTTGGCGCAGACAGCAGATGCTCGAAGGTTTCGCGCATTTTCGGCAGGGCGATGCGGTCCTGCGGCCGTTTCGGGCCCGCCAGCGACGGCGTGATGGTGTTCAGGTCGAGGGTCAGCGTCTTGCTGTAGTCGATGTCGCCGGCCTGCGGGATGCCGAACAGGCCCTGGGCCTTGAAATACGCCTCGAACAGTTCGATTTCCGCATCCAGGCGGCCGGTGCCGCGCAGGTAGTCGAGGGTCTTGTCGTCGACCGGGAAGAAGCCCATGGTCGCGCCGTATTCCGGCGCCATGTTGGCGATGGTCGCGCGGTCGGTCACGGTCAGGCTGGCCGTGCCCTCGCCGAAGAATTCGACGAACTTGCCGACCACCTTCTCGCGTCGCAGCAGTTCGGTCACCGTCAGTACCAGGTCGGTCGCGGTCACGCCCTCGCGCAGCTTGCCGGTCATCTCGACACCGACCACGTCCGGCGTCAGGAAATAGACCGGTTGTCCGAGCATGGCGGCCTCGGCCTCGATGCCGCCGACCCCCCAGCCGACCACGCCGACGCCATTGATCATCGTCGTGTGGCTGTCGGTGCCGACCAGGGTGTCCGGGTAGACCACGCCGTCCTTGACCCGGACGCCGCGGAACAGATACTCGAGGTTCACCTGGTGGACGATGCCGATGCCGGGCGGGACCACCTTGAAGGTGTCGAACGCCTGCATTCCCCATTTCATGAACTGGTAGCGCTCGCGGTTGCGCTGGAATTCCAGCTCCATGTTCTGCCGCAGCGATTCGGGCGTGCCGTAGTGGTCGATCATCACCGAGTGGTCAACCACCAGGTCGACCGGCACCAGCGGTTCGATGGTCTTCGGGTCCTTGCCCAGTCCGTCCGCCACATTGCGCATGGCGGCCAGGTCGCAGAGCAGCGGTACGCCGGTGAAATCCTGCAGCACCACGCGCGCGACCGTGAACGGGATCTCGTCGGTTCGTGCCGCGTTGGGCTGCCAGTTGGCCAGCTGGCGCACGTGCTCCGGGCTGACCTTGATGCCGTCACAATGACGGTAGACCGATTCCAGCACCAAGCGGATCGACACCGGCAGGCGGGATACGGGGCCGACCCCGGCCGCCTCCAGCGCAGGCAGGCTCGCATAGCGCAGCGACTGGCCGGCGGCCTGCAGGGTGGCGAGGGCAGGGAAGAGAGACTCACTCATGGCAACACTCCTGTTTCTGGCATCACAGTGTTACAGCATGGAACCGTCCGGCGGCGAACTCAAGCATCCTGACATGTCTTTGCTGCGGATGCCGGCCAAAGAGTGCATTCGGCTTCAGTGCTGGCCCGGCGCCTGCTGCAGCGCATTGGCGCAGCTTTCCAGCCACTGGCAGAACGCGGCGATGGCCGGATCGTTGACCATGGCGCGCGGCACGATCCAGCAATAGCCGCGTACCGGCACCACCGGCCGCGGCAGCGGTGCGACCAGGGTGCCGGCATCGATTTCGGTCTGCATCATCGGCAGCGGGCCGAGGGTCACGCCCAGCCCGTCCATGGCTGCCTGCAGGGCCAGATAGAAGTGGTCGAAATGCTGGGTCGAGGCCGGCTTGAGATCCGGCACGCCGGCCAGCGTCAGCCAGCGCTGCCATGCGGTCGGTCGCGTGTCCGCATACAGCAGGGTGTGACGGGCCAGATCGCCCGGCTGCCGGATCGGCAGCCGTTCCAGCAGTTCGGGGCTCAGCAGCGGCTGTTCCCATTCGTCGAGGAACGGCTTGGTCATGTAGCCGGGCCAGTCGCCGGGGCCGCGGCGGATGGCGACATCGAACGGTACGGTCAGGCGGCTGATGTCGCGGTCCGAGGTCATCATCCGCAATTCCACTTCCGGGTACTGGCGCTGGAACTGCGACAGCTGCGGCAGCAGCCAGTGCATGGCCAGTGTCGGCGTGGAATTGATCGTCAGCCGGCGCGGGCGGTCCGGCTGCATCAGCTGCGCGGTCGCATTGGCGATGATGTCGAGCCCGTCCTGGACCTGCACCAGATAGCGCCAGCCGACATCGGTCAGCTTGACCCGGCCGCCGGCGCGTTCGAACAGCCTGACACCGAGCCATTCCTCCAGTTGCTTGATCTGCTTGCTCACAGCACCATGCGTGACGTACAGCTCGTTGGCAGCGGCGGAAAAGCTTGCCAGCCTTGCTGCTGCCTCGAAGGCACGCAGGGCGTTCAGCGGTGGGAGATGTGTGCTCATGGTGTGAGTTTATCTCACAAGCGTTGTGGCGATTACTCGTTTGTGCGCCGGCGACGATTCAGCGTACTCTGTCGCACAAGATAAAAGGGTCCCGCGCCAACCGGATGCCGGACGACCCGGACCAGGATACGCAGCATGCCGCCGACGCCCGGTTCCTGCAGGAACCGGACCAAAGACGCCGCGCCGGCATGCGGGCAAAACGCAACCGCAACTGCAAAGGTCAACGCCATGCTTGAAGCCTACCGCAAACACGTCGCCGAACGTGCCGCCCTCGGCATTCCGCCGCTCCCCCTCACCGCACAGCAAGTGTCCGAACTGGTTGATCTGCTGAAGAACCCGCCGGCTGGCGAGGAAGCCTTCCTGGTCGATCTGATCACTCATCGCGTGCCGCCGGGCGTGGACAATGCCGCCAAGGTCAAGGCCGCGTTCCTGGCCGCGCTGGCGCAGGGCAGCGACAGCTGTAGCCTCATCAGCCGTGCCAAGGCGACCGAACTGCTGGGCACGATGCTGGGTGGCTTCAACATCAAGCCGCTGATCGACCTGCTCGGCGATGCCGAAGTGGGCGTCGTCGCTGCCGACGGGCTGAAAAAGACCCTGCTGATGTTCGACTACTTCCACGACGTCAAGGAACTGGCCGACAAGGGCAATGCCAATGCGCGCGGCGTGATCGAATCGTGGGCGAACGCCGAATGGTTCACCAGCCGTCCGTCCGTGCCGGAAAAGATCACCGTGACCGTGTTCAAGGTGACCGGCGAAACCAACACCGACGACCTGTCGCCGGCGCCGGATGCCTGGAGTCGCCCGGACATCCCGCTGCACGCGCTGGCCATGCTGAAGAATGCGCGTGACGGCATCACCCCGGACCAGCCGGGTACGGTCGGCCCGATCAGCCTGCTGGAACAGCTGAAGGGCAAGGGCAACCTGGTCGCCTACGTCGGTGACGTGGTCGGTACCGGTTCCAGCCGCAAATCGGCGACCAACAGCGTGATCTGGCACACCGGCGAAGACATTCCGTTCGTGCCGAACAAGCGCTTCGGCGGCGTCTGCCTCGGCGGCAAGATCGCCCCGATCTTCTTCAACACCCAGGAAGACTCGGGCGCGCTGCCGATCGAAGTCGACGTGTCGGCGCTGAACATGGGCGACGTGGTCGAGATCTACCCGTACGACGGCAAGATCGTCAAGAATGGCGAAACCGTTGCCAGCTTCGCGCTGAAGAGCGACGTGATCCTCGACGAAGTGCGCGCCGGCGGCCGCATCAACCTGATCATCGGCCGTGGCCTGACCGCCAAGGCCCGCGAGTCGCTGGGCCTGCCGGCCTCGACCACCTTCCGTCTGCCGAAGGACCCGGCTGCAGCCAGCAACGGCTTCACCCTGGCGCAGAAGATGGTCGGCCGCGCCTGCGGCCTGCCGGAAGAGCAGGGCGTCCGCCCGGGCACCTACTGCGAACCGCGCATGACCTCGGTCGGCTCGCAGGACACCACCGGCCCGATGACCCGTGACGAACTGAAGGATCTGGCCTGCCTCGGCTTCTCGGCCGACCTGGTCATGCAGTCGTTCTGCCACACCGCTGCCTACCCGAAACCGGTCGACGTGAAGATGCACCACGAGCTGCCGGAATTCATCCGCAACCGCGGCGGCGTCAGCCTGCAGCCGGGCGACGGCGTGATCCACAGCTGGCTCAACCGCATGCTGCTGCCGGATACCGTCGGCACCGGCGGCGACAGCCACACCCGCTTCCCGATCGGCATCTCGTTCCCGGCCGGCTCCGGTCTGGTGGCGTTTGCCGCTGCCACCGGCGTGATGCCGCTGGACATGCCGGAATCGGTGCTGGTCCGCTTCAAGGGCAAGATGCAACCGGGCATCACCCTGCGTGACCTGGTCAATGCCATCCCGCTGTACGCCATCAGGCAGGGCCTGCTGACCGTGGCCAAGGCCGGCAAGAAGAACATCTTCTCGGGCCGCATCCTGGAAATCGAAGGGCTGCCGGACCTGAAGGTCGAGCAGGCATTCGAACTGACCGACGCCTCGGCCGAGCGTTCCGCCGCCGGTTGCACGGTGCAACTGAACGAAGCGCCGATCGCCGAGTACCTGACGTCGAACATCACCCTGCTGAAGTCGATGATCGCCAACGGCTATGGCGATGCCAAGACGCTGGGTCGCCGCATCAAGAGCATGGAAGCCTGGCTGGCCGCGCCGAAGCTGCTGAAGGCCGATGCCGACGCCAGCTACGCCGCCGTGATCGAGATCGACCTGGCCGACGTGACCGAGCCGATCCTGGCCTGCCCGAACGACCCGGACGACGTGAAGATCCTGTCCGAAGTGGCCGGCACCAAGATCGACGAAGTGTTCATCGGTTCGTGCATGACCAACATCGGTCACTTCCGCGCTGCCGGCAAGCTGCTCGACGGCAGGACCGACATCCCGACCAAGCTGTGGATCGCCCCGCCGACCAAGATGGACGAGAAGCAACTGACGGAAGAAGGCTACTACGGCATCTTCGGCCGCAGCGGCGCCCGTACCGAAATGCCGGGCTGCTCGCTGTGCATGGGCAACCAGGCCCAGGTGCGCGAAGGCGCGACCGTGGTGTCGACGTCGACCCGCAACTTCCCGAACCGTCTGGGCAAGAACACCAATGTGTACCTGAGCTCGGCCGAACTCGCGGCGATCACCTCGCGCCTGGGTCGCATCCCGACCGTGGCCGAGTACATGGCTGATGTCGGCGTGATCGATGCCAAGGCGGCGGAAGTCTATCGCTACCTGAACTTCAACGAGATCGAGTCGTACCAGGAACAGGCCGACAGCGTGAACGTGTGATGCCTGCCGTCAGCTGACGGTAGCGTCACCCCGGAACTGCCCCGCTTCTGCGGGGCAGTTTTTATTTTAAAGTCATTGTTTGGCGGAAAAATTTCCTTGTGTCATATTGAGGGTGTCGCCTTTCACCCCGGTCAAGGATATCTTTCATGAAATTCCGCCTGTTTTATGTTGCTCTCACCCTCGGTCTGGTCTCCGGCCCGGTCCTTGCCCGTTCCGTGGTCTGCCACAAAGCGGGGGAGCGGGAAGTGGCCGCGCTGTTCGATCGCTGGAACGACTCGTTGAAGACCGGCGATCCGGCCAGGGTGGTGGCCAATTACGCCACGAATTCCATACTGCTGCCGACCCTGTCCAACCAGCCCCGGCTGACACCGGAAGCCAAGGCCGACTACTTCGAGCATTTTCTGGCGAAGAAGCCGGACGGGAAAATCGACAGCCGCTGGATCGAGGTCGACTGCAATACGGCGGTGGATGCCGGTCTGTACACCTTTACCTTCGGCGATGGCAGCGTGGCTCACGCGCGCTACAGTTACAGCTACAAGTGGAATGGAAAAAAATGGCTGATCACCAGCCACCACTCATCGCTGATGCCGGAGAAAAACTGATCGCAAGACCGCCGGTTTCCGGCATGACAATAAAAACGCCCCGGACCATGCCGGGGCGTTTTTGCTGGTGCCAGGCTTACTTGCCGCTGGCGAGGCGGTCCTGGATATGCTTGGCGCGTGCGGCCGAACCCGGGTGCGAGCTCATCATGCTGCTCTGGCCGCCGTCCATGTCGGCCAGCTTCTGGAAGGCGGTGACCAGGCCTTCGCGCTTCATGCCCTTGCGGGTCAGCAGATCGAACGAGTAATCGTCGGCGGCGCTTTCCTGCGACTGCGAGAACTGGGCATTGATCAGCTTCTCGGTCAGATCGCCGAGTTGCGACGTGCTCAGCGCGGTCACGGTGGCATTGCCGGAGGCAGCGGCGGCGCTGCGGGCGGCGGAGACGGCATAGGCGGTTTGCATCGCCTTCTTGCTGTGGCCGAGCGCCACGTGGCCGATTTCATGGCCGATGACGCCGCGCAGCTCGTCGTCGTTCATCTTGTCCATCAGGCCGCTGTACACGCGCACGCAGCCATTGGCCATGGCCCAGGCGTTCACATCACTGGTCAGATAGACCTTGAAGTTCAGCGGCTGGCCGTCCAGATTGTTGCCGAACGGCTTGACGACCTTGACCAGACGCTTTGCATACTTGTTGCCGGCCGGTGCAATCTTCGACTGCTTGTCGCTCTGGGCGCAGGCCTGGGCCGACAGCGACTTGACGTCGGCGTCGCTGAGCGTTGCCGCCTTCATCGCCAGGCTGCCGGTCTGGACCAGTGCGTCCGGGTTGAGCTTGCCGCCGGCGCAGGCGCCCAGGGCAAGGGCGAGGGTAATCGGGGTGAGGATCGTGAGTGTCCGCTTCATGTTGGGCTCCATGGGGTTTTTGTAATACTTAGTGGGTCATAATTGTATAAGGTTAATTTGATGTCGTTGTCCATGTTGTCCGGCACTTCAATGACACTGGCTATCGATCATACGTTTGAAATTCGTTGCCGGTTACGATTAGAGTTGCTACTCTAATCGCATGCCGCATGGGCCGCACCGTACCGGGGCGAATGGCAACACAAGGAAGCTGTCATGGACAGGGAAACGACCGATCCGGCACTGCCGGCGGTGATGCTGGAACCTTTTGCGCATCTGCGCGCGCAGGCGGTGCACACGCCGTACCCGGCGCTGGCCGAACGGCTGCAGTGGCTGTCGGCACTGCGGGCGATGGCGCTGGATGGCGAGGCGCGCTGGGTCGATGCCGTCGCCAGCGATTTCGGGCATCGCTCCCCGGTCGAGACCCGCATGCTGGAGCTGTTTCCGGCCGTGGCCGGGCTGCGCCATACCCAGCGGCACCTGATGCGCTGGATGCGGCCGCGCCGGCGCGGGGTTGACCTGCTGTTCATGCCGGCGCGCAACCGGGTGATACCGCAGCCGAAGGGCGTGGTCGGCATCATGGTGCCGTGGAATTACCCGATCTATCTGACCCTGGGGCCGCTGACCGCCGCGCTGGCTGCCGGCAACCGGGCGATGGTGAAAATGAGCGAGTTCACGCCGGCCACCGGTGAACTGATGCGCGAACTGGCCGACAAGTATCTGGGCCGCGACGTGATCAGCGTGCTCGACGGTGATGCGCAGCAGGCCAGCCAGTTTTCCCGGCTGCCGTTCGATCATCTGCTGTTTACCGGTTCGACCGCCGTCGGCCGGCTGGTCATGCGCGCGGCCAGCGACAATCTGACCCCGGTCACGCTGGAGCTTGGCGGCAAGTCGCCGGCGCTGGTCCTGCCCGGCTACCCGCTCGAGAAGGCGGCCGAACGCATCGCCTTCGGCAAACTGATCAACGCCGGCCAGACCTGCATTGCGCCCGACTACGTGCTGGTCCACACGTCACAGCGCGACGCGTTCGCTGCAGCCTATGCGTCAGCCGTCGCACGGGCTTACCCGACACTGGTCGCCAATCCGGATTACAGCGCCGTGATCAATGACCGTCACCGGCAGCGGCTGGGCGAACTGCTCGACGATGCCCGCGCGCACGGCGCCGTGGTACGCGAGATCAACCCGGCGGGAGAAGACCTGGCCGGCAGCGGCAAGCTGGCGCCGGCACTGCTGCTGGAGGTGGCCGACACGGCACGGGTCCTGCAGGAAGAGATCTTCGGCCCGCTGCTGCCGGTCGTCAGCTATGACAGCCTGAACGATGCCGTCGACTACCTGAACGCCCGGCCGCGGCCACTGGCCATGTATGTCTTCGACGAGGACAACCGCCGCCTGTCGCAGATTCTGGCCTGTACCCATGCCGGCGGGGTCACGCTGAACGACACCATGCTGCACATTGCCCAGGACGATTTGCCATTCGGCGGCATCGGTCCGTCCGGCATGGGCAGCTACCATGGCCGTGACGGCTTCGACACCTTCAGCCATCTGAAGGCAGTGTGCACGCAGGCACGTCTGAACGGCACCGGGCTGATCCGGCCACCGTATGGCCGGGCGGTCAGCGCGCTGCTGCGCTTCATGCTGCGCTAGGAGCGGGCATGCCATCCCGACGCACGGTACTCAAGGTGGGAGCGGCCGGCGGCGTGCTGCTGGCGCTGGCCGGCCTTGGCGCGGATCTGCTTGCCACCGATGACGGCCCGCTGCCGTCCGGTCCGGCGCTGGCGAACGTGCCGGCCGATGCGGTCATTGCGCTGGCCGCCATCGTGCCGGTCATGCTGGGCGGCGTGCCGGCCGGACTGACGGCGGCCGATTTTTCCCGCATCGTGCTGGCCGGTATCGACACGGCGCTGGCGGGCCTGACGCCGGCGCAGCGCAACGAGGTGACGCAGCTGTTCTCGCTGCTGCGCCTGCGTCCGGCCCGGCGCTGGCTGCTGGGACTGCGTGCGCCCTGGCATGCTGCCGCGGCCGCCGATATTGCCGCCACGCTCGACCGCCTGCGCCATAGCCGCCTGCAGGTACTGCGCGCGGTCTACCAGGGTCTGCACCAGCTGATTGGCGCGGCCTGGTACGGCAACCCGGCCGCATGGCCGGCGATCGGCTACGGTGGTCCGCCGGCCACGGTACTGGCCGCACTGGGGAGGACCGCATGATTGCCGACCCGATTGTCGACGGCCTGGCCCGCGGCTGGAAAGTTACCGATGCCGCAACCCTGAGCGGCGATCTCGACCTGACGGCGGACGTGGTCATCGTCGGCAGCGGCGCCGGTGGCGGCATTGCCGCCCGGGTGCTGAGCGAAGCCGGCCACGACGTCCTGCTGCTGGAGGAGGGCGGACTGTGGTCATCGCGTGATTTCGACCTGCGCGAAGCGACTGCCTACCCGCGCCTGTACCAGGAATCGGCCGCGCGCCAGACGCGTGACAAGGGCGTGACCATTCTGCAGGGACGCGCCGTCGGCGGCTCGACCGTGGTCAACTGGACCAGCTCGTTCCGCACCCCGACCGATACCCTGGCCTGGTGGCGCAGTGAGCTGGACCTGCCGTTTACCGCCGAGTCGATGGCGCCATGGTTCGAGCGTGCTGAAGCGCTGGTCGGCGTGGGCGACTGGCTGCCGGCGCCGAACGGCAACAACGAGGTGATTGCGCGCGGCTGCCACGCGCTCGGCCTGTCATACGGCCATATCCGTCGCAATGTGCGCGGCTGCTGGAATCTCGGTTACTGCGGCATGGGCTGTCCGACCAATGCCAAGCAGTCGATGCTGGTGACGGCCATTCCGGCCGCGCTGGATCGCGGCCTGCGTCTGGTGCACCGGGTGCGGGTCGAGCGGCTGCGGTGGCGCGACCGGCAGGCGGAGTGGCTGGAAGGGGTGGCGCTGGCCGCCGACGGGCTGACGCCGACCGGGCACCGGGTGCGGGTGCGCGCCCGCCATGTGCTGCTGGCCGCCGGGGCGATCAATACCCCGGCCCTGCTGCTGCGCAGCGAGACACCGGACCCGTTGCGGCTGATCGGTGCCAATACCTGCCTGCACCCGACCGTGTTGTCCGGCGCGCTGTTCGCCCGCGAGATTCATCCGTATGACGGTGCCCCCCAGTCGATTTATACCGACCATTACCTGCATGCGGGGCCGGTCGATGGCGAACCGGGATTCAAGATTGAAGCGCCGCCGGTGCATCCGCTGCTGGCTGCCGTGACCCTGACCGGCTTCGGCCCGTCCTATGCGTCCACGCTGCGGGCGTTGCCGAGACTGAACGTACTGATCGCGCTGGTTCGCGACGGTTTTCATCGCGAACTGCCCGGCGGCCGGGTGTCACTGCGCAGCGATGGCTCGCCATTGCTCGATTACCCGCTGAGCGAGACCTTCTGGCGCGGCGCCCGCCACGCCTTCGAGGCAATGGCGGAAATCCAGTTTGCAGCTGGTGCCGGTCGGGTCATGCCGCTGGATGAGCGCGCCGGTTTCTGCCGCAATCTGGCCCAGGTCCGCGAGGCGACCCGGGTGCTGTCACCGGTGGCGACCCGGGTCGTCAGCGCACATGTGATGGGCGGCTGCCGGATGGGACGCGATGCCGGCAGCGGCGTGACCGACAGTGACGGCCGGCTGTACGCGGCCGACAACGTGACCGTGTGCGACGGATCGCTGTTGCCGACCAGCCTCGGCGTCAATCCACAGCTGACGCTGTATGCACACGCATGGCGGATTGCCGACGGGGTGTCGAAACGCTTGTCGTCGGGGGGGCGACCTACTTCATCCAGCCCAGCTTGACGCGGATTTCGTCGTCGGCCGTCCGCAGTTCGCGGATGCCGACGTAGTCGAATACCGGATAGCCGGCGACATTGCTTTTCATCTTGTCGGCCAGCGACGGTACCTGGTCGAGCCGTACCGACAGCACGTCGCCGTCGACCTTCGCCCACGGTTGCTTGTCGGCGAGTTTCTCCACCGGGTTACCGACCGCCAGCCCCATGATGCCGATGGTGATATTGCCGAGCGTTTGCGCGATCAGGCCATTGTCGGCCGCCGTGGTATGGCGCTCGAAGCGGATCTTTATCGTCCGGTTCGGCCAGTCGACCGGCAGGAAGCAGAAGTCGACCGTGTGCAGCGCGCTGACGCCGGACGTGGTCTTGAGCAGCAGCGTGCCCTTTTCCGGTGTCAGCTTCAGGTCCTCGACGCTGACATCCTTGCGGTTGATGTCCTTGCGCAGCGTGTCCAGCAGCCAGTCGCGCTTGATGGCGATGCCGTCCTTGCGCACGCCCGGCATCTTGCCGACGCTGTCCTTCAGCTGCAGGTAGAGCAGGATGGCCTTGTCGCTGGACAGTTCCGGCGGCAGTTTTGCCGCACTGTCGGCGAAGGCGGGCAGGGCGGCCGCCGCCAGCGTGGCGAGCAGCAGGGTGGTCGGGATCAGTCGCATGAGAACTCAGTTCAGAACGGCACGCGCGCCATCGTAGCGGGCGGCGAAATAGCTGTTGTCGAGGCTGTCGACGCGGATGACGCTGTTGGTGCGTGGTGCGTGCACGAACTTGTTGTCACCGATATAGATGCCCATGTGCGAATAACGGCGATTCATGGTGTTGAAGAACACCAGATCGCCGGCCTTCAGCGCACCGCGGTCGATCTCGCGGGTTCGCGACGCGATTTCGGCGGCATTGTGCGGCAGTGCCACGCCGACGGCATTCTTGTAGATGAAGGCTGCCATGCCGGAACAGTCCAGCCCGGCATCCGGATTGCTGCCGCCGAACTGGTAGCCGACGCCGAGCAGACCGAGCGAGTACATGACGATCTCGCGTCCGTCGCCGCTGGCCTGGATGCGGGACAGCGACACGTCCGGTCGCGGGCGGGCGGGTTTCCGGGTCGGCGCCGTCGAGCACGCGGCAATGGCCGCGACCAGTCCGAGTACGATCCAGCGGCGAACGTGTGTCATCCCTGTTTGCTCTCCAGTTCTTCCCAGCGCGCGAGCTTGTCCAGCAGCAGCCCGTCGATGGCTTCGATCCGCGCCTGCCAGGCGCCGGCCTCGGCAGCGCGGTCCTTCCACACCGACGGGTCGAGCAGGCGTTCGTTCAGCGCGGCCTGTTCGGTTTCCAGTGCGGCGATCTGGTCGGGCAGTTGCGCCAGTTCGCGGGTTTCGTTGAACGACAATCGGGTGCGGGCCTTGTCCCGCGCCGGCTTCGCGGGCGCCGCTGCCTGGGGCGCCGGCTGCGAAACTGCCGGTGCGGGTGCCAGTTCTGCCATCCGTGCCCGCGCGGCGACCCAGTCGGCATAGCCGCCCGGGTATTCCTCCAGCTTGCCGTCGCCCTCGAATGCAATCACCTGGGTGACGACGTTGTCAAGGAAGGCACGGTCATGGCTGACCAGGAAGACCGTGCCGTTGTATTCGGACAGCAACTGCTCCAGCAGTTCCAGCGTATCGATATCGAGGTCGTTGGTCGGTTCGTCCAGTACCAGTACATTCGCCGGCTGGGTAAACAGTCGCGCCAGCAGCAAGCGGTTGCGCTCGCCCCCTGACAGAGAACGGACCGGGCTGCGTGCACGGGCCGGCGCAAACAGGAAATCTTCCAGATAGCTCATCACATGGCGGCGCTGTCCGCCGACATCGACATAGTCCTTGCCGTCGCCGATCACGTCGACGATGGCCATGTCTTCCGGCAACTGGGTACGGAACTGGTCGAAATAGGCGATCTGCAGATTGGTGCCGCGCCGCACGCTGCCGCGATCCGGCTCCAGCTCGCCGAGAATCAGTTTCAGCAGCGTGGTCTTGCCGGCGCCATTCGGGCCGATCAGACCGATCTTGTCGCCACGGATCAGGCGGGTGGTGAAATCGCGAATCAGCGTGCGGCCGTCGAAACCCTTGTCGACATGTTCGAGCTCGGCCACCAGCTTGCCGGAGCGGTCGCCGGCATCGAGTTTGAAATTGACCTGGCCGACGCGTTCGCGGCGCGATGCGCGCTCGCGGCGGATCTGCTCGAGGCGGCGGACCCGGCCTTCGTTGCGGGTCCGGCGTGCCTCGATGCCCTTGCGGATCCAGACTTCTTCCTGGGCATGGAATTTGTCGAACTTGCGGTTCTGTTCGGCTTCGGATGCCAGCTCGTCGGCCTTGCGCGTCTGGTAGGCGGAGAAGCTGCCCGGGTAGCTGCGCAGCATGCCGCGATCGAGTTCGATGATGCGGGTGGCGACATTGTCAAGGAAGCGCCGGTCATGGGTAATCAGCAGCACGGCGCCGCTGAAGCCGTTCAGCAGGCCTTCCAGCCATTCGATAGCCGATACGTCGAGGTGGTTGGTCGGTTCGTCCAGCAGCAGCACGTCCGGGGCGCTGGTCAGGGCGCGCGCCAGCGCGACACGCTTCTTCCAGCCACCGGACAGCTCGGTGATGCGCGTGTCCGGCGACAGACCGAGATGCGACAGGGTGGTGGAGATGCGGTTCTCGAAACTCCAGCCGTTGCTGGCCTCCAGCGCCGACTGGATCGCCTGCATGCGGGTCAGCAGCTCCTCGTGATCGGCATCGGGGCTGGCCAGCGCCTGGCTGATGCGGTGGTAGTCGCCGAGCAGGTCCTTCAGTTCGCCGAGGCCTTCGGCCACGGCGTCGAACACGGTCTGGTCCGGATCGAACTCCGGCTCCTGCGGCACGTAAGCGACGGTGATGCCGCTCTGCTGCAGGATGCGGCCGTCGTCGAGACGGACGGTACCGGCGATGGCCTTCAGCAAGGATGACTTGCCGGCGCCATTGCGGCCGATCAGACCGACGCGCTCGCCCCCGTCAAGGGCAAAATCGACGGCGTCGAGCAGGGCGACGTGCCCGAAGGCGAGGGAGGCTTTTTCTAAAGTCAGGAGCGGCATGTAGGCAGACTGAAAACGGCAACAAAACCGGTAGATTCTAGCATGCGACCGCGCAGTGCCCCGAACGGGCTGATACAATCGTTTCAATAAGCCAATAACAAGCCTCGCATTGCGGGGCCTCAGACTGTTCATGAAGGCGGGCACCGGTGGTCATCGCGGCGTCGGTGCGCGCCAGACAGCATCTGCCGGTAAGCACGGCACCTGCCTGATTGAATCCTGCCCCTTCCGTTCCCGCCGCCGCGGAGTATGGACAGTCTGACGCCTCGCGTTGCGGGGTTTTTATTTTGATGATCCGCATTATCCAGGAGCCAGCCATGTACTTCGTCGATCGTTCCGTCGCCGTCATCAAGCCCAAACAACCGTTTGCCGACTGGCTGAACGGGGTGCCTGACAATGATATGGAGCTGTCGCTCGACAGCCTGCGCGCCGACTGCACCGTTATCCTGATTCCCGAGTTTGACGAGCCGGAAGAAGGCGTCAGCCATATTGACGACATTGCCCAGCGCCTGTTCGAAATGGAACTCGCTACCTGGTACGAAGACAAGAGTCTGTGGCCGACCGACCGCTCGCTGAAGACGTTCTGGGAATGGTTCGATGTCGAGATCCACTCGATGGTGATCGACACTGTCGACGACGAGCTGGAAAACACGCCGCTCGACGACTGAATCCGGTGCGCACACGCCGTTTCGCCCCGCTGCGCATCGTGCCTGTCCCCAGCCGCTGCGGACTGGCCCTGACCCTGCTCGCCGCACTGGCGGCGGCAGTGGCGCTGTGCGCGACCGATGGTCTGCATGCCGGTCTGCTGCTGTTGCCGCTGCCGGTGCTGTGGCAGGGCCGGCAGTTCGGCGGCTTCGGCGCGACGCTGCCGGTGCTGGATATCGATGCCGCCGGCCGCCTGCTGCTGAACGGTCAGCCAGTCCGGCTGGCCGCGTCCACCGTGGTGCTGCCGTGGCTGATCGTGCTGCGCGGCCGGGCCGCCGGCCGGCGCTTCAGCATGGTACTGTGCGCCGATTCCGCGCCGGCCGCCGCACTGCGGACCCTGCGCGTGCTCTTGCATTGGCATGTTTCGCCCCGACTTGCCCCCCGTCCCCCCGACCTGGAAAGCCTCAAGACGTCATCATGAGTCAAGACCGTACGCTTGCCGACTGGCTGCACTATCTCGAAACCCTGCATGTCTCCACCATCGACCTCGGCCTCGACCGGGTCCGCGTGGTCAAGGAGGCAATGGGGCTGGACCCCGACTTCCCCGTCATCACCGTCGGCGGTACCAACGGCAAGGGCTCGGTGTGCGCGATGCTGTCGAAAACCTTTGCCTGTGCCGGATTCCGGGTCGGCACCTATGCGTCGCCGCACCTGCTGCGCTACAACGAACGCATCGCCATCGATACCGTCCCGCTGGACGACGCGGCGATCTGCCGTGCCTTTGCCGCCATCGAGGCCGCGCGTGGCGATACGCCGCTGACCTATTTCGAATTCGGCACGCTGGCGGCAATGTGGAACTTCATCGACGCCGGCGTCGATGTCGCGGTGATGGAAGTCGGCCTCGGCGGCCGGCTGGATGCGGTCAACCTGTTCGAGCCCGACTGTTCGCTGGTGGTGTCGGTCGACCTCGACCACCAGGACTGGCTCGGTGATACCCGTGAGCTGATCGGCTTCGAGAAGGCCGGCATCTATCGCGCCGGCCGGCCGGCCATCTGCGCCGACCCGAATCCGCCGCAAAGCCTGCTTGACCATGCTGCCGCCATCGGCGCCGACCTGCGCTGCATCGGTCGCGATTTCGGCTTCACCCGCACCGACTCGCTGCAGTGGGAGTTCTGGCATGGCGACGCGCGCCGCCATTGCCTGCCGACGCCGGCGCTGCGCGGCGGCTACCAGATGATGAACGCGACCGCGGCACTGGCGGTACTCGAAGCCATGAAAACCGCACTGCCGGTCGGCGCCGGTGCGATCCGCCGCGGCCTGCTGGAAGTCGAATGGCCGGGGCGGTTCCAGGTCCTGCCGGGACGCCCGGTCACCGTCATGGACGTCGGCCACAACCCGCATGCAATGCGGGCGATGGTGGCCAGCCTGCAGACGCTGTCTTACGCGGAAAACCGCTATGCCGTGTTTTCGATGCTGGCCGACAAGGACATCGACAGCGTGATCGAACTGGCGAAATCCGAATTCGACGTGTGGTATGTTGCGCCGATTCTGGACACGCCGCGCGGTCTGCCGCTGGCCGAACTGCAGGCGCGGCTGGCCGCCCACGGCATCAGCCAGGTGAAGGCGTTCCCCGACCTGGCTGCCGCCTGGAGCGCCGTCAGCGAGCGGGCGGGGGAAAATGATAGAATCGCCGTCTTCGGATCTTTTCATACCGTCGCCGCCGTGATGGCGGCGAGGGAGCAGGCCGCCTGACGGCCTGGTGACAGGGCAGCACATGAACGAACCCAAGAGCCAACAGGAGCTGATCCAGCTTCGCAAGCGAGCCCGCCGCCGCCTGGTCGGCGCCGTCGTCATCGTGTCGGCAGCCACGCTGGTGTTGTGGAATGTGATCGACGGTCAGCCTCAGACGGAAATGCACCCGGAAAAGGTCGACATCGTCGCCAGCGGTGCCGTGGGTGGCGTGCGTGCGCCGGCGCCGGAGCCCGCACCGGTCGCGGCTGTCCCCGGACCGGCCACGAGTCCGGCCGATGCACTGCCGCCGACGGTACCGGCGGCCGAGCCGGTTTCGCCGGCGCCGGCCACGCCGACCGCCGAACCGGCACGTCCGGTCCCCGCTGCACCGGAGGCGACAGCGCCGAAGGTCGCCGAACCGAAACCTGTCGAGCCGAAAGAGGTCGAACGCAAGCCGGACAGCAAGCCTGCGGCCAAACCGGCGGACAAGCCGGCCGAACCGGCAAAGGAAAAGAAAAAGCCGGACCCGGCCGCGATCCTGAATGACATGGCGGATGCCGATGTGCCGGCGCCGAAACCCAGGGCCAAAGCCGACAAGCCGGCCCAGGACAAACCCGCACAGGACAAGGCAGACGACAAATCAGCGAAATCCGGCCGCTACCTGATCCAGGTGGCCGCGCTGTCCGACCCGGCCAAGGCCGCCGAGCTGAAGGACAAGCTGGCCGGTGCCGGCGTCAGCGCCAGCGTCAGCCAGGTCAGTACCAGCAAGGGAACGGTCAGCCGGATCCGCGTCGGGCCGTTCGCCAGCGAGGCTGAAGCCCGCACGGCGCTGACCAAGATCCAGAAGGCCGGCCTGTCCGGCATTCTGGTACCGCAATAGCAGGGTGCAATGACCACATTTGACTGGATACTTGTCGGCCTGATTGCGGCGTCGACCCTGCTGGCGCTGTGGCGCGGCGTGGTGCATGAAGTCCTGTCGCTGGCCAGCTGGATCGGCGCTTTCTGGGTGGCCAGGCAGTATGCGGCCGACTTCGAACCGATGCTGCCGCAGTCGGTACCGACGGCCGACCTGCGCTGGCTGCTGGCGTTTGCCGCCGTGATGGTCGGTGTGTGGATCGTGCTGGCCATCGGCCGCCGGCTGGCCAGCCGGCTGGTATCCGGCGTCGGTCTGGGCGGGCTGGACCGCACACTTGGCGGCGCCTTCGGTCTGGCGCGCGGGGTGTTGCTGTCGACCGTGGTGGTCATGCTGGGTGGATTGACCCACATGCCGTCGGAGCCGTTCTGGCAGAATGCGCTGCTGGTGACGCCGTTCGAGCGGCTGGCCGTCGACCTGAAACCCTGGCTGCCGGCCGATATGGCCGACCGCATCAATTTCCAGCGTGATGGCAACAGTGGCGGCGAGACGCTGCCGCTGCCGATCCGCAACAGCATCAAAACCTGATCACAAGTCAAAGAGTCTCTCTGCAAGCCGGCCGGGTGGCGGTTTGCAGAGATGTTCTAAAAGAGCGGAATGAGCAAACCATGTGTGGAATTATTGGCGTAGTCAGCGGTTCTCCCGTCAACCAGTTGCTGTATGACGGGCTGCAAGTCCTGCAACACCGGGGACAGGATGCCGCCGGCATCGTGACCGCGAACGGAAACAGCTTTCACATGCACAAGGGCAGCGGCATGGTGCGCGACGTGTTCCGCACCCGCAACATGCGGTCGCTGCTGGGGCAGGCCGGCATCGGCCACGTGCGCTACCCGACTGCCGGCTCCGCCAGCAATCTGGCCGAGGCGCAACCGTTCTACGTCAACTCGCCGTACGGCATCGTGCTGGCGCACAACGGCAACCTGACCAACACCGCCGAGCTGAAGGAGGCGATGTTCCGCCAGGACCTGCGCCACATCAACACCAACTCCGACTCGGAAGTCCTGCTGAACGTGTTCGCCCATGAGCTGCAGAAGCAGATCTACGGTCGCGAGCTGTGCGAGGACGCGATCTTCAACGCGATCATCGAGGTCAACAAGCGGGTGCGTGGCGCCTACGCCGTGGTGGCGCTGATCGCCGGCTTCGGCCTGGTCGCCTTCCGCGACCCGTACGGCATCCGCCCGCTGGTCATGGGTCGCCACGACGGTCCGAACGGCACCGAATACCTGCTGGCCAGCGAGTCGGTCGCCCTCGACTGTCTGGGCTTCCGGCTGGAACGCGACGTGCTGCCGGGTGAAGCGGTCGTGGTCCGCATGGACGGCGCGCGCTCGACGCGCATGTGCGCCGAGTACCAGCCGCATACGCCGTGCATCTTCGAGTACGTGTACTTCGCGCGCCCGGATTCGATCATCGACGGCGCCAGCGTCTACCAGACCCGCCTGCTGATGGGCGAGAAGCTGGGCGACAAGATCCGCCGCCAGATGCCGGACCTCGACATCGACACGGTGATCCCGATTCCGGACACGTCGATGCCGATCGCGCTGCAGCTGGCCAAGCACCTCGACCTGCCGTTCCGCATGGGCTTTATCAAGAACCGCTATGTCGGCCGCACCTTCATCATGCCGGGCCAGGCGACGCGGAAGAAATCCGTGCGCCAGAAGCTGAATGCCATCGGCAGCGAGTTTGCCGGCAAGAACGTGCTGCTGGTCGACGACTCGATCGTGCGCGGCACCACCAGCCGCGAGATCGTGCAGATGGCGCGCGATGCCGGGGCCAAGAAAGTCTATTTCGCCAGCGCCGCGCCGGAAGTCCGTTATCCGAACGTCTACGGCATCGACATGCCGACCCGGGCCGAACTGCTCGCAACCGGTCGCACGGTCGAGGAAATCGCCCGCGAAATCGGCGCCGACGGCGTGATCTACCAGGATCTTGGTGCGCTGCGCGATGCGGTGCATGAAGCCAACAACGCGCTGAACGACTTCGAGATGAGCTGCTTCGACGGCCGCTACGTGACTGGCGACATTACCGACGAATACCTGGCCGAAATCGAAGGCGCGCGCGGCGAGAGCAAGCCGCAGCGCGAAGAGGCACTGGGCGGCGGCGCCGACCTGAACCTGAACGTGGCCGAACAGAACCTGATGTAAGTGGCAACAACGCTATAAGCGTATTGCCAATGATGCGCGCCGAAAGGCGCGTTTTTCATTACCATGTACCGCACTGCAAAACACACGGTAGTTCTCACCATGACGACCCCGCTGCACCCCGAAACGCTGGCCATCCGTGCCGGCCGCGACGTGACCGAATTCAACGAGCACAGCCTGCCGCTGTTCCTGACTTCCAGCTTCATGACCGACAGCGCGGAAGAGGCCCGGCAGCTGTTTGCCGGCGAGCATGACGGCTTTACCTATTCCCGCTTTACCAACCCGACCGTCGATGCGTTCCAGCGCCGGCTGGCGGCGCTGGAAGGCGGCGAGCGCTGCCAGGCGACCGCCAGCGGCATGGCCGCCATCCACGCGGCCATTTTCACCCTGCTGTCGTCCGGTGATCACATTGTGGCGTCGCAAAGCCTGTTCGGCGCCTCGTACAACATGCTGGCGACACTGCTGCCGCGTTTCGGCATCGGGGTCACCTTTGTTTCCGCGACCGATCTCGGCGCCTGGAAGCAGGCCATCCGCCCGAACACGAAGCTGTTCTTCCTGGAAACGCCGTCGAACCCGCTGACCGAACTGACCGACATCCGCGCCGTGGCCGACATCGCCCATGATGCCGGTGCCATTCTCGCGGTCGACAACTGCTTCTGCTCGCCGGCGCTGCAGCGTCCGCTGGAACACGGCGCCGACCTGGTCATCCACTCGGCGACCAAGTTCCTCGATGGCCAGGGGCGCGTGCTCGGCGGTGCGGTGGTCGGCAGCAATGCGCTGGTCGAACCGATCTACGTCTATGTGCGCTCGACCGGGCCGACCCTGTCGGCATTCAACGCCTGGCTGCTGCTCGGCGGCATGGAAACCCTGTTCGTGCGCATGGAACGCCAGTGCGCCAGTGCGCAGAAACTGGCCGAGTGGCTGCAGAACCAGCCGTCGGTGCGCCGTGTCCACTATCCGGGCCTGAGCAGCCACCCGCAGTACGAACTGGCCCGCCGCCAGCAGAGCGCGCCTGGCGCGATCGTGTCCTTCGACGTCGAAGGCGGCCGTGAAGCCGCCTGGAAGATCATTGACAGTACGCAGCTGATTTCGCGCACCGGCAACCTCGGTGACGTCAAGACCACCATCACCCACCCGGCGACCACCACCCACGGCCGCCTGTCGCAGGAAACCCGGGATGCGGCCGGCGTCGGCGAGGGGCTGCTGAGGCTGTCGGTCGGCCTTGAGCATCCGGATGACCTGATCGCCGACCTGGCCCGCGGGCTTGAGGGCTGATCGTGCGCGTCATCAAGGCATTCGGTTTTTCCCTGGACGGTTTGCGCGCCGCATTCGGTGACGAGGCGGCGTTCCGCGAAGTGGTGCTGATGGCGCTGGTGGGCGTGCCGCTGGCGCTGTGGCTGTCGCTGTCGCCGCTGGCGACCGTGCTGATCGTGTTCACGCACGTGCTGACGCTGGTGGTCGAACTGCTGAATACCGGCATCGAAGCGGCCATCGACCGTATTGGCCCGGAAATTCACTCCGAGTCAAAGAAAGCCAAGGACTGCGGCAGTGCTGCCCAACTGGTCATGCTGGTCTGGCTGGTCGCGCTGTGGGGGATGGCACTGGCCGGCCGGATCTGAGCCTGCAGGTTCCTCCCTGTGCATTGCCGGGCCTGGTGCCCGGCAATGTCACGTCTGCAGGTCCGCTACCGGCTTGCCCGGCAAGCGGATGTGGAAGCGGGCGCCACCCCGTTCGCCGTTTTCGACCCCGGCCGTTCCGCCATGTCGTTCGGCAATGGCCTTGACGATGGACAGGCCGAGGCCGGTGCCGCCAGGGCGGCTGCGGCTTTCGTCGCCCCGGTAAAAGCGCGCGAACATGAACGGCAGCTGTGCCGCCGCCACGCCGTCGCCATCGTCCTCGACCGTAAACACGCTGTCCGTCCCGTCTTGCACCACGGACAGACTGACCCGGCTGTGCGCATACTGCAGCGCGTTCGAGACCAGATTGATCAGCGCACGACGCAACAGGTCGCGATTGGCGTATACCGTTCCCGTCCCGCTGAACTGCAGGCCGATCTGCCTGGACTCGGCCAGCGCGTCGAACAGATCATACAGCCCGTCCAGCAGCGGATGGATGTCGAACGCGACCCGGTCCAGCGGCTGGTGCTCGGCCTGCTCGGTGCGGGCGATAAACAGCATGTCGTCACTCAGGCGCTGCAGATGGCGGAACTCATCGAGATTGGCCTCGAGCGTGGCACGGTATTCCTGCTCGTTGCGCGGGCGGTTCAGCGTGACCTCGGTCACGCTGACCAGCGCATGCAGCGGTGAGCGCAGCTCATGCGCCAGATCGGCCGAAAACTGTGCCTGGCGGGCGAACGAAATCTGCAGGCGATCGAGCAGGCTGTTCATGGCACTGACAATCGGCAGCAGTTCACGCGGCCAGGCCGGCGAAATGCGCCGGTCAAGCTGCCCGGCGTCGATGTCGCCGACCTGCCGGCTCAGGGAATGGATCGGCATCAGCACATAGCGCATGGTCATCTGGCCGATCAGGGCGAACAGGATCACCGCCAGCACCACGCCGAGCAGCATCGCATGCAGATAGCCTTCCAGCAGCTCATGCTTGTATTCGTTGTCGTAGGCGAAATCCACCCGCCAGCGCGCGCCATCCAGCCGGTCGATATAGACCGAGCTCAGCAGCCAGTGCTGCTCGACGTGGCCGGGCGCCTTGACCGGATGCAGCGCGCGCAGGGCCGGGTCCCTGGCCGGGGCCGGAAAATCACTGGCGGACAGGGCGGCGATGCGCGGACTCTCGAAGACCAGATGGCCGTCCTCGTCATACAGCCGGCACGCATACAGCGAGTCCGGGCGGGTGAACTCGGTCAGCGCCCGCTGCCAGTGGGCGCGGCTTTCCTGCGCGACCGGCTGATCATGAATCCGCGCGCGCAGCAGGTGCAGGCCGTCGTCCAGTCCGCTGATGGCCTGGTTGGCCAGTCCGGCGCGCAGGAACAGATACAGTGCGCCGCCGCCCAGCAGGATGACCAGCACGGTGGCCAGGGTAAAAATGATCGTCAGCCGGACCGCCAGCGACGCATGCGGTCTAGCGGGCTTCGAGGACATAGCCGCTCCCGCGCACGGTATGGATCAGGGCGGACGGGAACGGATCGTCGACCTTGCGCCGCAGCCGTGCCACGGCGACATCGATCAGGTTGGAGTCGAAATCGAAGTGCATGTCCCAGACCTGCTCGGCGATGTCCATGCGGGTGACGACCTCGCCGCAGCGGCGTGCCAGCAGCGAGAGCAGGGTGAACTCGCGTGCGGTCAGATCCAGCGGCCTGCCGGCACGGCAGGCCCTTTGCCGCAGTGGCTCGATATCGAGGTCAGCGATGCGGAGGTGGCCGTCGCCGCTGTCGCCGGGCCGGGCCGACGTGCGGCGCAGAATGCTCTTGACCCGGGCCAGCAGCTCCGAGAACGCGAACGGCTTGATCAGGTAGTCATCGGCACCGGTTTCGAGTCCGCGCACCCGGTCCTCGACCGTATCGCGCGCCGTCAGCAGCAGCACCGCGACCGGCTGGCTGGTGGCCCGCAGCGCAGCCGTGACGGCAAAACCGTCCAGGCCCGGCATCATCACATCGAGCAGCAGCAGGTCGTACTGCCCGGTCAGCGCCAGGTGCAGGGCGTCGGTGCCGTTCTGCGCGGTATCGACGACATAGCCATGTTCGATCAGACCCTTGCGGATATAACCGGCAGTTTTTTCGTCGTCTTCGGCAATCAGGATTTTCATGGTGCGGCGTGGTGCTTCGTCAACGGCAATCAGGACTGCCATTGTACGCGGACAACCTGTCAGGACTGAAAGGGTAGCGTCAGCTTGGGGCAGGGCGCCGGACACCAGAATGGCGGCATCTGATTTATTTGTGGCCGTTGCATGCGGCCACGCCGGGGAATCCATGTCCGAGAGTCGTGCCCTGTTCCTGTCCAGGCCCTTGTTCCCGCTCACCACACTGCGCACCCGTCCGGTGTGGATGACGCTGATCGTCGCCATCCTGCTCGGCACGGTCTACAACATCCCGCTGTGGCGCTACCTATTGGGCCTGCTGCCACAGGAGCGCGGGCTGCAGAACGGACTGTTTGTCGCCGCGTTTTCGGTGTTCCTGATCGCGGCGTTCAATCTGATCCTGTCGCTGGTGACCGTACGCTGGATCCAGAAGCCGGTGCTGGCCCTGCTGCTGCTTGGCGCGGCCTCGGCCGCCTATTTCATCCAGGGCTACAACGTGCTGCTCGACGCCGGCATGATGCAGAACCTGTTCGAAACCGACCCGCGCGAAGCCGGCGAATACCTGAACCTGAACTTCATCCTGTTCATGCTGCTGTTCGGCGTGCTGCCGGCGGTCCTGCTGCTGCGTACCCGGCTGGAGCGCGGACCCTTCGGGCGCGAGCTCCGCCTGCGCCTGCTGGTCATCGTGCTGAGTCTGGCCGCCGGTGGCGGCGCATTGATGGGCTACTATCAGGACTTTGCCTCGCTGTTCCGCAACCACCGCGAGGTGCGCTACCTGATCACGCCGTCCAATTACATCTCGGGTACCTACAAGTACCTGCGTGGCAATACGATGGTGGCGAAGAACGTGGCGCCGCTGGGCACCGATGCCCGGCTCAATGCCGCCGCCGGCAAGCGCGGCAAGCCGACCCTGCTGGTGCTGGTGGTCGGTGAGACCGCGCGCGCCGGCAACTTCTCGCTGAACGGCTACGGGCGCGACACCAACCCCGAGCTGGCGGCGCGTGGCGTTGTCAGCTTCACCAACGCCTATTCGTGCGGCACGGCCACCGCGCTGTCGGTCCCGTGCATGTTCTCGCGCATGAACCGCGAGCAGTACGATGCCGACAAGGCGTCCTCGCAGGAAAACCTGATGGACGTGCTGAAGCACGCCGGCGTGAACATCCTGTGGCGCGACAACAACTCGGGCTGCAAGGGGGTGTGCAACCGGGTGCCGAACGAACTGCCGGCCCAGTTCAGCGACCCCGGTCTGTGCAAGGATGGCGAGTGCCACGATGAGGCCATGCTGGGCGGGCTCGAGCGCTATCTGGAGAAGACCGGCGGCACGACCATCATCGTGCTGCACCAGCTGGGCAGCCATGGCCCGGCGTATTACAAGCGCTATCCGGCAAGCTTCGAGCAGTTCAGGCCGGTGTGCAGGAGCAGCGAGCTGCAGACCTGCCGCCCCGAAGACATCGTCAATGCCTACGACAACTCGATCCGCTACACCGATCATTTCCTGGCCAGGGTCATCGACCTGCTGAAATCGCAGCAGGACAGATTCAACGGCGGCATGCTGTATCTGTCCGACCACGGCGAGTCGCTGGGCGAAAACGGGGTGTACCTGCACGGGATGCCCTATTGGCTGGCTCCGGACAACCAGAAGCACATCCCGTTCATTACCTGGCTGTCGCCGGGCCTGCAGCACGAAACCGGTGTCAGCCAGGACTGCCTGCAGGCACGCCGTGGCGAGGCCATCAGCCAGGACAACCTGTTCGACTCCGTGCTCGGACTGCTCGACGTCGATACATCGGTGTACCGGTCGTCGCAGGACTTCTACCTGGCGTGCAGAAAACGATAGCCGGTCCAATGCGCTCCCCGCCGCCGCGGGGGCATGATCCGCTCCCTTCCCACCGGACAAGCCTGGCTTGTCCGGTGGCGTCGTTTACAGCCGGTCTGGCATGTAAATCAGATTTTTCTATTTTGCCAAGACTATTCTGTATGTAATAGAAGCATATTCTTGGGTAAATTTGAGAGGCTGGCGTATTCACAGCGTGGATGGTCGGTGCGTTAATATATTAGCGCACATATGAACCCGGCCCAGCCCTGTATCAGGGGTTTTTTTATTTATCCTGCGTTGAGAGGTGATTCTTGAAAGTCACATGGCGCAACCCGAACTATATTGGATTTCTTGATTGGAACGGCTCATTTAAGGAGAAAGAATGAAACCCGGGGACGCCATCAGGGGAGGGGATATCAATGAATCGAAGGAAACGATGACGGCGGAAAGCCCCAACCTGCTGATCAGCGTCATTCTGATCGACGACCATCCGGTGATGCGTTATGCGCTGAGGCACATGATCGAAGAGCAGGGGCGGTTCAATGTCCTTGGCGAGGCCGAGGATGCTTCCCGCGGATTTGAACTGATCCGGACGCATTTTCCCGATGTGGTGCTGCTGGACCTGTTCCTGCCGGACATCAACGGCCTTGACCTTATCTACAAAATATCCGTCCTGCCACGACCTCCGAGAATACTGGTGCTGTCCGGGCAGGACGAACGCCTGTATTCGAACCGGGTGATGAGCGCCGGTGCACACGGTTATGTCAGCAAGAGCAAGGGCATCCAGGAAATCAAGAATGCGCTGGTGATGGTTGCCGGCGGTTATTCATGCTTCCCGATCGCTTCCCTGTATGTCGGCCCGGAGCAGAAGGCCGACCGGGATCTGCTGTCTTGTCTGACCAAGCGTGAAATGACCGTGCTGATCGGGCTGGTTCGAGGGCAGTCCAACAAGGAAATCGCCGACAGCCTGTTCCTCAGCCAGAAAACCATTAGCTCATACAAGGTGCGGATACTGGAAAAGCTGCACCTGCACACGCTGGCCGACATGATCAATTTTGCCATCAAGAACAAGCTTATCGAGTCCGAACGCTGGCAGCGATAGCAGGACAGGACCTGAGATGAATACCGCATTGCCCGCTTTGCTGGGCATCCTGCTGGCCGTGGCCAGCACTTCCGCCGCTCATGCCCAGCCCGATATCGGCATCGGCAGTCTGTACGACTACCTGCCGGGGGCATCATCGTCGATCGTCAAGCCGATACGGAACAGCGGCAGCAGCACCGGTTTCGTCAGGATTGACGTCAGGCGGATCCAGGTGGACGACGCCGGAAACAGCACCGAAACCGAACTGACGGAAGGTGAAGGATGGCGTAACCGGCTGATCGTGAGCCCCAGCCGCCTGATCGTGCCGCCAGGCGGCATGCGCAGCGTGCGCGTCCTCTATGTCGGGGAGCGCAGCCGCGAACACGTGTTCCGGGTCCGGTTTACGCCGGTGGAACCGGGGCGCGGAGACGGTTTTGGCCAGGAGGAAGACGCGGGCGCGACCACGGCCGGGGTCAGAATGCTGGTCGGCTATGGCGGCATCGTCATCGTCCGGCCGGAGCAGGAACAATACCGGACCGATTTCATACAGCGGACCGACGGGCTGGATGTCGTCAACCGCGGCAATACCACCCTGATTCTGGATAATGTCTATGCGTGCAAGACCGATGAGCACTGCCTTGCCCCGGTAAAGAAACATGTATTGCCGGGACGGACACAGTTTTTCAAAAGAGAGGGATTGTCTGAAATACGTTTCGACGTCGTTGAAGGAGAAAAGGTGAGCTATAAAGAATTCAGGTTTGCCGGTTGAAATGGCAAATCTCCTTTTCTTTTTTCTGCTCAAGTGATGTCACGATGAAATTCAGCAAAAAACATATTGCAGGTGTTATTTTTTTCCTGGCTTCGGCCACAAATGCGGAAACGCTGCTGCAAAATATCCAGGTCCGGGCCGTTGTGCCATCCGGCAGCTTTTATGTGAATGCACTTGAAGGGTGGCCCTCCGGCCCTGTCCAGATCGGCTACGATTCCAACCGGCATGTATTCAATCATCACCATCTTGGTTTGCGGATGAAAAACAGCATCCAGTCCGGTGCTACCGGCGGGAAAATCATGGCAAGACTGGCTTATCCGCCAGTCATGCGCGGTGTGCGCGGGCAGATGAGCGTGGATGTCGGCATCAAGACGGAAAATACCGATGTGATACTGGGTACAACGCCGACACTGATTTATGAGGATGCCGCCGGAGACGAAATCATGGGGCACCTGCATATCAAGGTGAAAGATGCCGGTCCCTATGCACCGGGCAATTATATCGGGACCGTGGCGCTGGAGTTCGATTCCGTGCTGTAGCACGGTCGATATCCGGTTCTGGAGCCTTGACGTCCTCGTCCGGGCAAAGGCGCTTCCCGCTACGGGTCTTCATACGGGCACACCAATCGCATGGTGACTCTTATTCCCGCGCCGTCAGTCATGCGGGGCATGATGGCGGCCGGCCTGCTTGCCTGCACCATGCTTCCGGCCTGGGCCGATGATGCCGCTGCGGTGGCGCTTGATGCGGCGCAGCTGCGGCAATCCGTTCCGGACGCTTTTGCCGACGTGCTGTTCGATACGCCGGTTGCCGTTCGCATCGAACTGGATGGGAAATACATGGTGGATGCGCTGGTGCGACTCGGGCGTGATGGTCAGGTTGGCTTGCAGGAAGTCCTCGACGGGGTTGCCAGCGAAGTCCCGGCGCAGGAACGGAACCGCTATGTTTCCCTGTTGCAGACAGGGGGCGGACTGGGGGATTGCACCGGCCTGCTGTGCGAGGGACTGGTCCGGGTCGCCTACGGTGTCGCTGACTCCAGGCTGGCCCTGTTCACGGATCGTGCGCAGCGGGAATACCGGCCGGACCGGTATCTCGCCTTGCCGGGGCGCGGTGGCAACGGCGCCTTGCTCGGCAACCAGCTGACCTATGTGCGGCGTGGTCGGGATCTGCCGTCCAGCGGCTCGTATCAGTTGTCGCTGATTACCAGCCTCGCCCCGTGGAGCGCGTACTCGGATCTGCAGATTTCCTATGCGGATGCCGGGCACTGGCAGCGCGGCAGCCGGGTCAGAAAGTACCTGAACAATGCCTATATGCAGCGCGACTGGCATGGGCTGTACGCCCGCATCGGCTACCTGTCGCCGGACCTGTCTACCGGGCAGGGCAATCTGGCCCCGATTCCGTTCAGTCACTACAACCCCATTCTGGGATTCGCTTTCGGATCATCGGACAGCCTGCTCAAGCGCAGCAACAAGCCGAGCATGGTGCCGCTGACCGTCAGCGCCAGCAAGGCCGGCCATGCGGAGATCTCCCGTGACGGGCGTCTGCTCGCAACCTATGCCGTTCAGCCCGGCCTGCAGGTATTGCCGACCGAGGGATTGCCGGATGGCATCTATCCGGTCACCGTCCGTGTCTTCGAGGATGGCCGGATGGTGTTCACGACCCGTGAGTCGATTTACAAGCCGGGCAACTGGAATGGCACCGACCGCTTCCGTTTCCGCCTTTATGGCGGGCGCCGCCAGTCGGTGTGGGACTATCGTGCCGGCGCCCATGCCGACGGCGGCATGCTGGGCGGGGTCCAGCTCGGCTACCTGCTGCATCCGCAATGGCGAGCCGGCATCAGTGCGCAGCAGGGTGGGGGCGACCGGCAGGTCGGCCTGTTCAGCAGTTTCAGTCCGCTCAATGCCCTGCAGCTGTATGTGAATCCGTATTACTCGAAGCGGAGCGGGCAGGGGTATGAGCTGCAGGGGATCGGCGCGTTTTCCCGCCTCAGCCTGGCCGTCAGTCACCGGCAGTCGGCGCGGCCGGCCCGCTATGGCCGGTCACGCCATCTGCGCCAGCGCCATACCACCGTCAGCAGCGACTGGCAGCTCAGCGACCAGGACCGGATCAGTGCCCGCTTTGGCCACGCGCACGACGACCGGCAGTCAACGTCGGACCTGTCCTATTACCGCGATATCCGCCAGTGGACCGATGTGGGGGCCCAGGCGTATGTGAGCCTGTCCGAGCGCTTGCAGGGCTATCCTGGCCGGCGTTCGCGCGGCATGGCCGTCGGCATGAGTTTCTCGCTGGGACGGGCGGCGTCCAGTCTCGGCATGGGGCTGGGCTCGCGCACCGACGGTGGTGCCGGGCGCGAGTCATCGGCCCAGCTCCATTACCAGCGCACCTTCGACGAATCGCCACTGCAGGCGGTGGCGGTCAATGCCAGCCATGCCAGCCATGGCAGTTCGGGCACGCTGTCGGCCCGTCTGTCGCAGCGCTATCTGTCCGGAGACGGCTATCTGCAATCGCACGGCGGGGGTGGCGCCATGCTGGGCGTCAACCTGGAGAGTACCGTTGTCATGGGCGGCGGTGGCGCGCTGATCGTGTCGCGGCCGGCATTCGGCAGCAGGATGCGCGCCGGGGTAGTGGTCGACCTGAAGTCGGAAACCCTGCCGGATAGCGAACGCCTGATTGCCAGGCTGGATGACGGCCGCCAGTTCCGCTTGCGGCGTGGCGAAAATTTCATTCCACTGGCGCCGTTCCGGCCGCAGCACCTGAGTTTCGATCTGGCGGCGGGCAGCCGGAAAGGGGCGAAGTTCCTGCCCCAGAGCCTGTCCGTGCATCTGCTGCCCGGCGGCATCAGCCGGCAACGGGTCGAGGTCATCCGTACGCAAACCGCAATCGGGCGTCTGGTCGGTCCGGACAGCCGGCCGCTGGCCGGGGCCAGGGTCCGGCACCAGACCATGCAGGCCGTGGCCGAATCCGATGGTCTGTTTACGCTGGAGCTGAGCCAGGCGCACCCGGTTCTCGAGGTCGTGCAGGCGGACGGGCGCGTCTGCCAGGTCGATTTGCAGGATCGGCTGATCAAGGGGTACAAAGACCGTGATCTGGTCTTGCTGGGCGATGTCGGCTGTCATTAGCCGCGGGGAAACAGGATGTTTCCCTGATTGCCGAATGGCGCCTGCCCGGGCCTGTCCTGTCTGACGATCCCCCGTTATTCAATTGGCAGAATAGACTTTTCATATGTGCCTGGGTGGATATGGCGCAGGTATATTGTTCATGATACTTGCCAAATATACGGTAGTGCATGACTGCGAATCTTTTTATCCGATCAGAACCATTCATGCGCTGCTTAAACTCCTTGTGCTAAATGGTTATTCAATATGAATATTGTCAAGCGTCTCCCGGTTTCGGTCGACCGTGCTCATGGTTCGCAGGGAACAGCCGAGGCGCCGCACGAGGCCGTACGCATTGTCCTGATCGAAGACCATCCGGCCGTCCGCTTTGCCGTCCGGCACATGGTCGAAGAGGGCGGCGAGTTCAGCGTTGTCGGTGAAGCGGATACCGGGGCCGGCGGCCTGGACCTGGTCAGGGGCGTACAGCCCGACATGGTCGTGGTGGACCTGAATCTGCCGGATATCGATGGCCTGCAGTTGCTGAACAGCCTGGTGTCCCTGCCGCTGCCGCCGCGGGTACTGGTCCTGTCCGGGCTGGACGAGAGAATTTACGCTCCCCGGGCGATGGGCCTCGGCGCCAGCGGTTTCATCAGCAAGGGGAAGGGCATGGAGGAGCTTCTCCATGCTGTCCGCATGGTGTCCGGCGGCTACATCTGCTTCCCGCTGGTCGCCATGCAGGTCGGTCCGGAGGGGCTGGCCGGCGATGCCGGCCAGCCCAGCCTGACGCGCCGGGAAATGTCGGTTTTGCTCGGACTGGTCAAGGGGCAGTCGAACAAGGAAATCGGTCAGACCCTGTTTCTGAGCCAGAAAACCATAAGCACTTACAAGATCAGGATCCTGGAAAAGCTCCATCTGGAAACGCTGGCGGACTTGATCAACTGGGCTCACCGCAACAATCTGGTCGAGTAGTCCGGCCTTGCCGCTACTTGCCCGACAGGGCCTGCTGGGTATGCAGCAGCAGGTCCAGGGACAGGTGGCCGCTATCGGTCTTCAGCGCCAGCAGCTCGTCGCGATGCGCCTGCGCCAGCTGCTCGACCAGCGCCTCTCCCTTGGGCAGCAGCGTGATTTCCACGCAGCGCTTGTCGTCACGTCCCGCGCTGCGCCGAACCAGTCCCTGTGTCACGCAGCGCGTCACCAGACCGACCACGCTGTGGTGGTGTGACTGCAGGCGTTCCGCCAGCTCGGCGACCGTTGCCCATTCCCGCCCCGGGTAACCGCGGATCTGCAGCAGCAACAGATATTGCAGCGGGGTGATGTCATGGGCCTGGGCCTGCTCTTCGCTGAAGCGCAGGAAGCGGCGCAGCCGATAGCGGAAATCCGCCAGGCGTTCAAAATCGTTTTTGCTCAGCGGGGGTGAGGCAGGAGAGGCAGGAATCACGACAGGGCCTTGTTGGCTTGCGGGGTGGAGTCATCCGGCGTTGCCAGCTGTTGCTCGATAAAGCGTGCCAGCGCCATGGCCGGATTGTACCTGTCGCTGTCATTGGCATGCACCAGGATAACGGGCTGCCGGGAGGCAGCCTCGCGCAGCGCTTCCCAGCGGTGCGGGTTGTTGGCCAGATCGCTCCAGTACACCTCACAGAAGGTCGGCCAGCGCAGCGGATCCTGTCGCAGCCAGGTGACCAGTCCTTCGGCCGGCGCGGCCGCTTTCAGCCACTGGGTCACGCCTGAAGCATAGCGTGACAGCTCTTTTGGCCATTTGGCATCGACGATGTACAGATTCTCCATGTCGGGACTGAGATTGGCGACATGGACGACAGTAATGGGGAACGTCACGGCAAGGGTCTCCTTGGAAAGGGGGCGGCTGGATGTCGCGAATCGGGTGCACGACGGGCGGGTACTGGTAAATATATCGCATTGCGATCTATTTGCAAGCCATTCCGTCGCCGTCGCCCGATGACAATGACTTGGCACGCAATCCCAATCCCGCCGGGGGCGGGGCGGGGTACAACAGTCCTGCGGCCCGCGAGGACCGTCGACGTTTCTCCTGCTGCAATACCTTTGCCCGCCCTGACCGGGGCGGGTTCTTTTTGCCCAGGCGTCCGGTCGCTCCGTCTTTTAAATCGTATGAGGATGAGGAAATGAACACCCCGCTGCGCAATCTGCTGACCGTATGTGTGCTGTCGACCGGACTGGCCTCCCTGGCCTGGGCCGACGGCCAGCCCGTGCTGACCAAACCGATCCCGAAAACACCGATGGCCTGCGGGGTCTACGGACTGACGGTCGAACCGGCTGCGCGCGTGCCGCTGAAGGTGGAGCCGCTGACCAAGGCGGCATTTGCGCCGTATGGCGACGTGATCGAACCGGCATCGGCCAGCAAGACCTATCCGATCAACAATGGCGAGACCATGCGCTACCACGACATGGCCGCCATCCAGGCCAATGGCAGCAATGCCAGACCGATCGTCAGCATCTTCGAGTCGAAGCCGGTACGCGGCAGCATCAATGTCCACCTGCTGGAACGGCACCCGTATGGCAGCCAGGCCTTTGTTCCGCTGGACGGGCAGACCTTCCTGGTAGTGGTGGCGGCGCCGGGCGACAAGCTCGACCCGTCGACGATCAAGGCCTTCATCACCGATGGCAAGCAGGGCGTGAACTACCACGCCGGGGTCTGGCACCATCCGGTGCTGACGCTTGGCAAGACCACGAACTACCTGATTGTCGACCGCAGCGGCGATGAGCCGAACTGCCAGGAAATCGGCATGCCGAAAACCTACATGCTGGGTCGCTACTGAGCGCGGGCCGGTTGGTCGGGCGGTTTTCCCGTCCACCGGCGCCCGGCTTCCTGCTATGGTCGGGACGTTTCTTCACCCACAGAGAGGACGTCCCGATGTCGCAGCCCGAACCGCATGATCCCGATTGCCTGTTCTGCCGTGTCGCCCGTGGCGACATCCCGGTGCATACCGTGTACGAGGATGAACAGATCCTGGTCTTTCCCGATCGCGCGCCGATCGGTCCCGGCCATCTGCTGATCCTGGCCAAGGGCCACTATCCGTATTTCGAGGACCTGCCGCCGGCGCTGGCGGCGCATATCGTGCAGACCGGCCAGCACTATGCGCGGTGGATGAAGACGCACTACGGTGTGGAACGGGTCGGCTTCTTTTTTACCGGCATTCACGTGCCGCACACCCACGGCCACGTGGTGCCGATGTTTACCCGCAATGACCTGACCTCGCCGGCCTATATCGTCGAGCGCGACCTGACGTTCAGGACGCCGGACATTCTCGATGACGGCGCGCTGGCGCAGACCGCCGCCCTGTTGCGCGGCGCCGGCGACCCGCCTGTCTCATGCTAGTCACGCCGGCGGGAAACGCACGCTGACACACAGGCCGATGCCGTCTGTACCGCTGTCCAGGCGCAGGCTGGCCTGGTGCAGCGTGGCGATGGTCTTGACGATGGCCAGACCGAGCCCGCTGCCGATGGTCTGCTGGCTGTGCGCGACCCGGTAGAAGCGGTCCAGCACGCGTTCGCGCTCGTCGACCGGAATACCGCAGCCGGTATCGCGCACGACCAGCTGCGGGCAGCCGTCGACCCGCTCGGCGGCGACATCGACCCGGCCGCCGGGCGGGGTATGGTGCAACGCGTTGTCGACCAGATTGTTGAGCAGGATGCGCAGCTGTTGCGGGTCGGCCTGCAGCGTGACCGGTTCCCGGACCTCGGCGCCGAGGTCGATCCCGGCCTGCACTGCCTGTGCGCTGGCCATGGCGACGACCGAACGCGCCAGCTCGGCCAGGTCGACGGTTTCCAGGCGCAGGCTGCCGCCGTCGGGTTCCAGCCGTGACAGATCCAGCAACTGGTTGACCAGATGGCCGGCCCGGGCGACGCCGGCGGCCAGATCCTCGGCCGCTGCCTGCCGGTCGCCGGCACTGTGCGCCTGCTGCAACAGGCGAAGTTGCAATTTCATTGCGGTAATCGGCGTGCGCAGCTCATGCGCGGCATCGGCGATAAAACAGCGCTGCCGGTCCAGCACCTGGTCCAGCCGTGCCATCAGACTGTTGATGGCGCTGACCAGCGGATGGACCTCGTGCGGCAGCTCGTCCAGCGGCAGCGGGGTCAGCGAGGCGGCGCTGCGCGCGGCCACCTCGTCGGCGGTCTGCTGCAGCGGGTACAGGCCGCGGCGCAGCGACACGTACAGCAGTACGGCAATCAGCAGGACCAGCAGGATCAGGATGGCGATCAGCTTGATCGCCACTTCCACTGCCACATCGCTGCGCAGCGACACCCGCTGCGCCGCCTGGGCCACGCCACGCTCGGTGACGATGGTGTAGATGCGCCATTGCTCCCAGCCGAGGAAGGTGGTCGAGATGCCGTCGCTGTGACGCAGGGGGATATGGACGTCGGGTTCGGTACTGAAGATGCGGGTGCCGTCGGCGGCCCAGGCCTGGGTCACGAAGTCGAATTGCTGGTGCGCTTCGAGAATGGGCGCCAGCCGGATCGGCTGGCGCAGGTGTTCGGTGTTCGGCTGGTACGGATAGGTGGCGACGGCCAGCGCGACCTGCTTCAGGTTTTCGTCGAAGACCTCGTTCAGCTCCTCGAGCAGGAACAGATAGACGCTGAACAGCAGCAGCAGCGCGCCGAGGCTCAGCGCGCCCAGTACCCACAGTTGCAGATGGCGGTGCAGCGAGCGCACCTCAGACCTCCGCAACCCGGTAGCCGACGCCGCGCACGTTGACGATGATGTCCGGCCCGAGTTTCTTGCGCAAATGGTGCAGATAGACCTCGATCACGTTGCTGCCGATCTCGTCGCCCCAGCCGTAGATCGATTCTTCCAGCTTTTCCCGCGACAGGACCGCGCCCGGGCGCTGCATCAGCGCGGCCAGCAGTGCGTACTCGCGGGCGGACAGCGCAACCGGCTGATCGTGCAGGCGCACGGTCTTCTCGACCAGATCGAGGGTCAGCGCACCATGGCGGATGGCGGAGTCGGCATTGCCGGAATGACGGCGGTGCACGGCATGAATGCGGGCGATCAGCTCGTCGAGGTCGAACGGCTTCAGTACGTAGTCGTCGGCGCCGGCATTCAGTCCGGCGATGCGATCGGCGACCGCATCCCGTGCCGTCACCACCAGTACCGGCAGCTTGTTGCCCTGGCGGCGCGCGCCAAGCAGTACCGACATGCCGTCCTGCTGTGGCAGGCCCAGATCGAGCAGCATCAGGTCGTAGACCGGTTGCGTCAGCGCCAGTGCGGCGGCACGGCCGTCCTGCACCCAGTCGACGGCGAAGCCGGCATGCTCCAGTCCGGCCTTCACCGCCTTGCCAATCATGGCATCGTCTTCCACCAGCAGTATCCGCATACGCCCCTTTCCGGGCCGCTTCAGACCCTGACGGCGCTATCGTAAATCCTCAGCACGCGGCTGGATATACGCAGGTCACTCCAGGTGCGGCATTTCCATGCCAGGAAGGCGCCGGCAATCGACACCGGCAAGGCAGCGGCGATGTCGAACGGAAAGTGGACGCCAAGATAGACCCGGCTCCAGCCGACCAGCAGGCCCAGCGTCAGCAGCGGAAAGCCGAAAATGGCCAGCCGGCGGGTGAAGAAGGCGGCGACCGCAATGCTCCAGACGAAGGTGGTATGGCTGCTGGGCAGGCTGGAACTGGGACCGTGCGCCAGGTATTGCTGGCCCAGGTGCAGCACGAAGGGGCGCGGGTGCGGAAAGCTCAGGCGGACCAGATGGGCAATCAGCATCGAGATCGCCATCGCATACAGCATCTGCAGCAGGTCACGCCGGCCCTCGGTGCCTTCACGCATCCAGATAACTGCCATCAGCAGCGGCACCAGATAGCCGGCATAGCGGGCCAGGAACAGGGACAGCAGCAACGGAATGCCGTTCAGGCCGGGAGCGGCATTGATCAGCAGAAACAGGTGTTCGTTCATCCACGGCCTCGTGTCGTCGATAGTGGGGGGCCGGATTCGGGCCGCCCTGTGGACACATGCTCGTGAATATGTACTTAATCCGGACTTAAACGGATTGTCATTGCCCGCTGCGCCTGATTTGCCAGTGAAACAGGGCCACTCATTTGACCCTGCCCATGGTGCGGGAATGCGCACGGCGAGATAATCCCCTCTTTTTTGTGCGCGCCGCGCCCGAATGAGGTCACGCTAAGAACCGACATGTCCGACATCGCTTTATTGTTCCGTTTTCGTCCCCGCCTGCTTTCCACCCTGCGCGGCTACAGCCGCGCGTCGCTGCGCGACGACACACTGGCCGGCCTGACCGTCGGCATTGTCGCCCTGCCGCTGGCCATGGCGTTTGCCATTGCGTCCGGGGTCAGCCCGCAGTCGGGGATCTTTACCGCCATCATCGCCGGCTTCATCGTGTCCGCGCTGGGCGGGACCCGGGTCTGCATCGGCGGTCCGACCGGCGCCTACATCGTCATCCTGTTCGGCATCGTCAGCAAATACGGGTTTACCAACCTGATGCTGTGTACCTTCATGGCCGGCGTGCTGCTGGTGCTGATGGGCATGCTGCGACTGGGGCAGGTGATCAAGTACTTCCCGATGCCGCTGGTGATCGGCTTCACCAACGGTATTGCGGTGATGATCTTCTTTACCCAGCTAAAGGATTTCTTCGGCCTGCAGGTCGCGATGCCGTCCGGCTTCTTCCCGACCATGGCGACGCTGCGCACGCATATCCAGGACTTCCAGCCGGTCACGCTGGCGCTGGCCGGCGCCTCGCTGGCACTGATTCTGGCCTGGCCGAAAAAGCTGAACAAATACCTGCCATCGCCGTTCGTGGCGCTGCTGACGGCGACCGTGGTCGCTGCACTGTTCTCGCTGCCGGTGGAAACCATCGGCAGCAAGTTCGGCGGCATTCCGCAGGGGCTGCCGGACTTCCAGCCGCTGCATTTCGATCCGGCCAGCTTCTCCGAACTGCTGGCGCCGGCCTTCACCATCGCCCTGCTCGGGGCGATCGAGTCGCTGCTGTGCGCGGTGGCGGCGGACCAGATGATCGGCGACAAGCATGACTCCAACCAGGAACTGATCGCCCAGGGCATCGCCAATATGGTGGTGCCGTTCTTCGGCGGCATTCCGGCGACCGGTGCCATTGCCCGGACCGGTACCAATATCCAGAACGGCGGCCGCTCGCCGGTGGCCGGCATCGTGCATGCGCTGCTGCTGCTCGGTGTGGTGCTGGTGGCGGCGCCACTGGCGCAGTACATCCCGCTGGCGGTGCTGGCGGCGATCCTGATCGCGGTGTCACTGCGCATGGGCGACTGGAACTGGCGCGAATTCTCGACCTACCCGTGGCGCGACCTGGTGGTGATGGCCGTCACCTTCGTGCTGACCGTGGTGTTCGACCTGACCATCGCCGTCGAGATCGGCCTGCTGCTGGCAGCCGTATTCTTTATCCAGCGCATGGCCGGTGCCTCTGTCATCGCCCGACTGCGGCCCGAGCACGCGCGGCTGTTCGAGCGCCATTCGATCAGCGGCAAGACCCTGCCGGCAGGGGTGGCGGCATTCCGGGTCGAAGGGGCGCTGTTCTTCGGTGCCGCTGACCGGCTGGATGCGCTGCTGGCCGAAGCCGACGACGCGCAGATCATCATCCTGCAGCTGCACCGCATGGTGCTGCTCGATGCGACCGGCCTGATGGCGATCGGCGCGCTGAACGACAAGCTGGCCGAGGAAGGGCGCACGCTGATCCTGTGTGGCGCCGGCGGCGAGGCCGCGCGCCGGCTGACCCGGGCGCAGCCGCACATGCACATGCGCGACGACAATGTGCAGCCGGACCTGGTGGCTGCCATCCTGCGGGCGGAGGCCGTGCAGGCCGAGCAGCCCAAAGCCCCGCTGATGGCGGTCTGACCGGTGCTGGTCATGACCGGACGCCGCTGGCGAGTCAGGCTGTCCCGCTGGATGCCGGGCCTGCCCGAGCTGCTGGCTTACCCGCGTTCGGCCTGGCGTCAGGATCTGGCCGCCGGTCTGTCGGTCGCTGCCGTGGCGTTGCCGGTCGGCGTCGCCTATGCGCAGCTGGCCGGTTTCAGTCCGGTGGCCGGTCTGTACAGTTCGATGCTGCCGATGGTGGTGTATGCGCTGTTCGGTTCGTCGCGGCAGCTGATCGTCGGGCCGGACGCCGCCACCTGCGCGATGATTTCGGCCACGCTGATTCCGCTGGCGGCCGGCAATGCCGCGCTGTATCAGTCGCTGGCCATTTCACTGACGCTGTTTACCGGGCTGTTCTGCCTGCTGGCGAGCCGTTTCCGGCTCGGCTTTCTGGCGGATTTCCTGTCACGGCCGATTCTGGCCGGGCTGCTGAACGGGGTGGCGATCAATATCATCATCGGCCAGCTGGGCAAGGTCAGCGGCCTGTCGCTGACCGGCAAGGACGCGATCGGGCAGTTGCTGTCGCTGTACCGGCAGTGGTCATCGGCCAGCCTGGTGACGCTCGGGGTGTCGGCGTTCACGCTGCTGGTCTATGCGTGGGTGGCGCGGCGCTGGCAGCGCTCGCCGGCGGCGCTGGTGGCGATGGTGGCGGCGACCGCGCTGTCCTGGGGCATGGACCTGTCGCGCTACGGCGTGTCGCTGGTCGGCGTGGTGCAGGCCGGCTTCCCGCCGCTGCGCTGGCCGGCCATGCCGCACGAAGCGCTCGGCACGCTGGTCCCGGCCGCGGCGGCGCTGGCGCTGATCAGCTTTTCCAGCGCCATGCTGACCGGCCGCAGCTTTGCGGCCAAGAATGGCTACGACATCGACGCCGACCGCGAATTCCGCGCCCTTGGCGTGGCCAATGTGGTGTCGGCGATGTCGCAGGGCTTTGCCATCAGCGGTGCGGACTCGCGCACCGCCGTCAACGATGCGGCCGGTGGCCAGACGCGCATGGTATCGCTGGTGGCCGCTGCCGCCATTCTGGTAGTGCTGCTGCTGTTTACGCCGGTGCTGGCCTGGCTGCCGATCGCGTCGCTGGGCGCCATTCTGGTGGCGTCGGCGATCGGCCTGATGAACCTGCCGGGGCTGCTGCTGCTGCGACGCATCGACCGGGCCGAATTCCATATCGGGCTGATCACGCTGGTCGGCGTGCTGCTGATCGGCGTGATGCCGGGCATCGTACTGGCGGTGACGCTGGCGCTGCTGCGCTTTCTGCTCAAGGTGTCGCGGCCGGCCGATCACCTGCTGGGCCGCATGCCGGGCAGTGACGGCTTCTACGAACTGACCGACTATCCGAACGCGCGCAGTGTGCCTGGGCTGATGCTGTTCCGTTTCGAGTCGCCGCTGATCTTTTTCAATGCCGACTACTTCCGCCGCCGGGTGCTGGAGCTGGTCGAGCGGGCCGACGCGCCGGTGCGCTGGGTGGTGATCGACGCGCTGTCGATCGGCGATGTCGACTATACCGGGGCCCTGGCGGTCGGCGAGCTGTGCAAGGCGCTGGCCGAGAAGGGCGTAGTGCTGGCGATGGCCGGGCGCATGGGGGAATTCATGAGTCGCATGAGCACGCACGGCGTGACGCCGGACCAGACCGGCCTGCGCTTTTTCCCCAACCGCAGCGCGGCGCTGGCGGCGTTCCACATGGAGGTGGGCGCCGGCGACTGACCCCCCTTCCGGCACGGTCGCTCGCGCCGGAAGGGAATCCGTTACAATCACAGCCATTCCGTATTTCGCACAGCGCCACCCTGGCGCTGCGCCCATTGACGTTGATTATCGAAGCCATGAGCCACAATGACCATTCCGCCCCGGCCACGCCGGAGGTGAAGCATTTCATCAAATCCATCATCGAGGCGGACCTGGAAAGCGGCAAGCGTGACCATGTCGCCACCCGTTTCCCGCCCGAACCGAACGGTTATCTGCACGTCGGGCACGCCAAGTCGATCTGCCTGAACTTCGGCATTGCCGACGAGTTCGGCGGCAGCTGCAAGCTGCGCATGGACGATACCAATCCCGAGAAGGAAAACGACGAATACGTGCAGGCGATCCAGCGTGACATCACCTGGCTCGGTTTCCACTGGGACGGCGCGGTCCGGTTCGCTTCCGACTATTTCGAGCAGCTGTACCAGTACGCCGAAGCGCTGATCATGGCCGGCAAGGCGTTTGTCGATGACCTGAACGCCGAACAGATGCGCGAATACCGCGGCTCGCTGACCAGCCCGGGGCGCGAAAGCCCGTACCGCACGCGTTCGGTCGAGGAAAACCTCGACCTGTTCCGTCGCATGCGGGCCGGCGAGTTTGCCGATGGCGCCAAGACGCTGCGGCTGAAGATCGACATGGCGTCGGGCAACGTGAACCTGCGCGACCCGGTGATCTACCGCATCCGTCGTGCCCACCATCACCGGACCGGCGACACGTGGTGCATCTACCCGATGTACGACTACACGCACTGCATCTCCGACGCGATCGAAGGCATTACCCACTCGCTGTGCACGCTGGAGTTCGAAGACCACCGTCCGCTGTACGACTGGGTGCTCGACAATCTCGATATCGAACATCACCCGCAGCAGATCGAGTTCTCGCGACTGGAACTGCTGTCGACCATGACCTCCAAGCGCAAGCTGAACCAGCTGGTGACCGAAGGCCTGGTCGGCGGCTGGGACGATCCGCGCATGCCGACCATTTCCGGCATGCGTCGCCGTGGCTACACGCCGGGCGGGATTCGCCTGTTCGCGCAGCGGATCGGCATTTCCAAGAGCGAGAACGTGGTCGACCTGTCGGTGCTGGAAGGCGCCGTGCGGGAAGACCTGGAAAATGCGTCGCCGCGGGTGATGGCGGTGCTGGACCCGATCAAGGTCACGCTGAGCAATTTCCAGGACGGCGTGACCGCATCGCGCAGCGCACCGTTCCATCCGCATCACCCCGAGTTCGGCGAGCGCGACGTGCCGATCTCGCGCGAGATCTGGATCGACCGCGACGATTTCGCCGAAGTGCCGCCGCCGAAGTGGCAGCGGCTGACGCCGGGCGGCGAAGTCCGCCTGCGCTACAGCTACGTGATCAAGTGCGACGAGGTGATCAAGGACGCCGACGGCCGCGTGGTCGAACTCAAGTGCTCGATCGACCCGGATACGCTGGGTCAGAACCCGGTCGGTCGCAAGGTCAAGGGTGTGATCCACTGGGTCAGCGCCGGGCACGCGGTCGAGGCCGAGGTGCGGCTGTACGACCGCCTGTTCACCGAAGAGCGTCCGGATGCGGTGCGCGGCGAGGACGGCCAGTATGTCGATTTCACCCGGTTCCTGAATCCGGCATCGCTGCGCACGGTGACCGGCTTTATCGAAGCCTGCGTGAAAACGGCCGAGCCGGAGACGCGTTACCAGTTCGAACGCGTCGGTTATTTTGTTACCGACCGTATCGACCATGTACCGGGTGAGCGCGTGGTGTTCAACCGCACCGTCAGCCTGCGCGATACCTGGTCGAAATAGGCCGGAAAAGCGGGATACCCGGGCGGGCGGCGGGCCCGCCCGCCCGGGTAACATGCATAGCCAATATAAAACAATCAGTTATGAACCTGCGGGGCAATGCTGATACAATTCCTGTCTTTCCGAGACCGAATTGCTCCTTAAAACCCATGTCCCGCAATCTCCGCAACATCGCCATCATTGCTCACGTCGACCACGGCAAAACCACGCTGGTCGACAAGCTGCTGCATCAGGCAGGCACCTTCCGCGACAACCAGCACATCGCCGAGCGCGTCATGGACTCGAACGATCTCGAGCGTGAACGCGGCATTACCATTCTGGCCAAGAACACCGCCGTTGATTACAACGGCACCCATATCAATATCGTCGACACCCCGGGACACGCCGACTTCGGTGGTGAAGTGGAACGCGTGCTGGGCATGGTGGACGGTGTCGTGCTGCTGGTCGACGCGCAGGAAGGCCCGATGCCGCAAACGCGCTTCGTGACCAAGAAAGCGCTGGCACTGGGGCTGAAGCCGATTGTGGTGATCAACAAGATCGACCGTCCGGGCGCCCGTCCGAACTGGGTGATCGACCAGACCTTCGACCTGTTCGACAAGCTCGGCGCGACCGAAGAACAGCTCGACTTCCCGGTGGTGTATGCCTCGGGCCTGAACGGCTTCGCCAAGCTGGAACTCGCCGACGAGTCCGACGACCTGCGTCCGCTGTTCGAAACCATTCTGCGCCACGTCGAACCGCCGAAGGGCAACCCGGACGAACCGCTGCAACTGCAGATCTCCGCGCTCGACTACTCGACCTACACCGGTCGCATCGGTGTGGGCCGCATCGCCCGCGGCCGCGTCAAGCCGGGCCAGCAGGTCGTGGTCATGGCCGGTGTCGACGGTACGCCGAAGACCGCCAAGATCAACCAGGTGCTCGGCTTCCAGGGCCTCGAGCGCGTGCTGGTCGATCAGGCTGAAGCCGGCGACATCGTGCTGATCAACGGTATCGAGGATATCGGTATCGGCGTCACCCTGTGCGACCGGGAAAACCCGGAAGCGCTGCCGATGCTGAGCGTGGACGAACCGACGCTGACCATGAACTTCCAGGTGAACTCCAGCCCGCTGGCCGGCACCGAAGGCAAGTTCGTGACCTCGCGCCAGCTGCGTGACCGCCTGCAGAAGGAACTGCTGACCAACGTCGCGCTGCGCGTCGAGGACACCGGCGATGCCGACGTGTTCCTGGTTTCCGGCCGTGGTGAACTTCACCTGACCATTCTGCTGGAAAACATGCGTCGTGAAGGTTACGAACTTTCGGTGTCCAAGCCGCGTGTTGTGGTCAAGGAAATCGACGGCGTGAAGTGCGAGCCGTATGAAATGCTGACCGTGGATGTCGAAGACGACACCCAGGGTGGCGTGATGGAAGAACTCGGTCGCCGTCGCGGCGAACTGCAGGACATGGTCAGTGACGGCAATGGCCGTACCCGCCTCGAATACCGCATCCCGGCCCGTGGCCTGATCGGTTTCCAGGGCGAGTTCCTGACCATGACCCGCGGCACCGGCCTGATGGCCCACGTGTTCGACGAATACGCACCGATGAAGGCCGACATGCCGGGACGTCGCAACGGCGTGCTGATCAGCCAGGAAAACGGCGAAGCCGTGGCCTATGCGCTGTGGAACCTGGAAGATCGCGGCCGCATGTTCGTGGTCCCGGGCGAGCGCCTGTACGAAGGCATGATCATCGGCATTCACTCGCGTGAAAACGACCTGGTGGTCAACCCGATCAAGGGCAAGAAGCTGACCAACGTGCGCGCGTCGGGTACCGACGAAGCCGTGCGTCTGACCACGCCGATCCGCCTGACGCTGGAATACGCCGTCGAGTTCATCGACGACGACGAACTGGTGGAAATCACCCCGCAGTCGATCCGTATCCGCAAGCGTTTCCTGAACGAGCAGGATCGCAAGAAGTCGCTGCGCGGCCTGCTGTAAGCTGCTGGCCAGTGCCAGGCGCCTCCGGGCGCCGGCGACAGGCAAAATCCCCGTCACGGATCACCGTGGCGGGGATTTTTTCAGGCTGGCCGGGGGGAATCAGCGCAGCACGGCCAGCAGGAAGTCGGCAATGTCGTCCAGCTCTTCCGGGCAGACCGTGTGTGGCATCGGGTACGAATGCCATTGCAGCGGGTAGCCGGCCGCCTGCAGCGCGTCTGCCGCCGTGCGACCGAGGCTGGACGGGACGACATCGTCGTCGTCGCCATGGCCGGCGAATACCGGCGTGGACAGGTTCAGCGGGCTGCGGTTGGCCGCCAGCCAGCTGCGGTCGGGCAGGTAGGTCGACAGGCCGATGACGCCGGCCAGACGCTCGTCATGGCTGAGACCGGCCATGTAGGCAATGACGCCACCCTGCGAGAAGCCGGCCAGCACGATATTGCCGCTCGGCACGCCACGGGCCTTCTCCTGTTCGATCAGGGCATTGACCAGCTCGCGGGTGTGCAGGATGCCCTGCAGGTCGACCTGGCGCTGATCGCCATCAATGGACAGGATGTCGTACCAGGCGCGCATGACATGGCCGTTGTTCAGTGTGACCGGGATCAGCGGCGCATGGGGAAACACGAAACGGATCACCGGCAGGCCGGGGCGGATCAGCGCGGGCACCACCGGCTCGAAATCGTGTCCGTCGGCCCCCAGTCCATGCAACCAGATGACACTGTGCGCTGGCGACGGGCCAGTCAGGACTTCGACGCAATCCGGCAGTTCGATGGCAGACATCAGTTCTCCAGTCGGTAATGAAAACGGCGCCGGTTGCTGCCGGCGCCGTCGAACGGCGGGTTTCCGTTCGAAGGTCGGACACCGCATGCGTCATGCTCATGCCATGTCGACCTTATCTTACCTCAGTCAGCCGATGATGTCGGCTTCAGGCAACCCTTACTTGGCCGGGGCGTCGCCGCCCACGGTTTCCAGCGTTTCCCACTTGCCGCCCTTGACCTGGAACACGGTCACGGCGCCGTTCTTGATGTCGCCCTTGTCGTCGAAGGCGATGGTGCCGGTCACGCCCTTGTAGTCGGTCTTCGGCAGCTCGGCCAAGTACTTGGCCGGGTCGGTCGAGTTCGCGCGCTTCATGGCGGCCACCAGCAGCTTGGTTGCGTCATAGGCATACGGCGAGTAGATCTGGACTTCGCCATACTTGGCCGCGAACTTCTCGTTGAACGACGCGAAGCCCGGCATCTTGTCCTTCGGCATGCCGACCGACGACGCGTACACGCCCTCGGCGGTATCGCCGGCCAGTTTCAGGAACTCCGGCGACTGCAGGCCGTCGGCGCCGAGCAGCTTGCTCTTCATGCCGAGCTTGTTCATCTGCTTGGCCAGCGGGCCGCCCTGGGCATCCATGCCGCCGTAGAACACCAGGTCCGGCTTCGCCCCCTTGATCGAGGTCAGGATGGCCATGAAGTCGGTGGCGGTGTTGGTGGTGAACTCGCGCTTGACGACCTTGGCGCCCTTGGCTTCCGCCGCCTTGACGAACTCGTCGGCAATGCCCTGGCCATAGGCGGTGCGGTCGTCAATGACGGCCACGGTCTTGGCGGCCAGCTTGTCGACGGCAAATGCACCCAGCGCCTTGCCCTGCTGGACGTCGTTGGCGATGTCACGGTAGGTGGTCTTGAAACCCTGCGTGGTGTAGCCGGGGTTGGTCGAGGCCGGGGAGACCTGCGGAATGCCGGCGTCGGCATAGATCTTCGAGGCCGGAATCGACGTGCCCGAGTTCAGGTGGCCGATGATGCCGACGACCTTCTTGTCGACCAGGCGCTGGGCGACCTGGGTGGCGATCTTCGGGTCGGCCTGGTCGTCTTCCGATTCGACTTCGAACTTCACCTTCTTGCCGTCGATGGTCGTGCCTTCGGCATTGATTTCATCGACCGCCAGCTTGACGCCCGACTCGATGTCCTTGCCGAGGTGGGCGATCGGGCCGGTCAGCGGGGCCACGGTACCGATCTTGACGACGGTTTCTTCCGCTGCCGCCGGTGCGGCGCTGCCCTGGTCGGCAGCTTTCGGTGCTTCGGTCTTTTGACCGCAGGCGGCCAGCGTGGCAATGGCGGCGGCAATCAAACTCAGACGCGCATAGTTCATGAAAGTGTTTCCCCTGATCGTTTTGCAAAGTTTCTGATTTTGTCTAGGCGATGAATCGCGTGTTATTTACTTTTGGGTAACCGCGTTCTCACACCATAGCGTTTTTGATTATGGTTACGGCATTTGCGAGTGTCAACGCGCTTTTTGCACTATTTTTCAGCGATTCGAAAAAGAAAAAACGGCACTTTTATAGTGCCGTTTTTTTTCTTTAATTATCAGTATGGAACAGTTATTGGCTCTTTTCCGGTGCATTTGCTGCACTGCCGCCCACCACGTCCACCACTTCCCATTTGCCGGCCTTGACCTGATAGACGGTCACGGCAGCGTTCTTGCGGTCGCCCTTGTTGTCGAAGGCAATGTCGCCGGTGGCACCGCTATATTGGGTTTGTGCCAAGGCAGGCAGGTATTTGGCCGGATCGACCGAATCGGCTTTCTTCATCGCTTCGATCAGCACCTTGGCCGAGTCGTACGCATAAGTCGCGTACATCTGGATTTCCTGCTTGTACTTGGCCTTCAGCTTGTCGGCAAAGGCGGTATAGCCCGGCTGCTGGTCCTTCGGGGCACCGGCCTGGGTCGAGAACTGGCCTTCGGCTGCATCGCCGGCCAGTTGCAGGAACACCGGCGATTGCAGGCCGTCGCCGCCGATCAGGCGCGACTTGATGCCGAGCTTCTGCATCTGGCGCGCCATCGGGCCGCCCTGGGCATCCATGCCGCCGTAGAAGATTGCATCCGGGTTCACGCCCTTGATCGAGGTCAGGATGGCGGTGAAGTCGGTCGCCTTGTCGTTGGTGAACTCGCGTTTGACGATGTCGGCACCGAGCGCCTTGGCGGCTTTCTCGAACTCGTCGGCCAGACCCTGGCCGTAGGCGGTGCGGTCATCGATGATGGCCAGTTTCTTCATGCCGAGCTTGTTCACCACGTAATTGGCGATGGCCTTGCCCTGCTGGGAGTCGTCGGCGATCAGTCGGAACGCGGTCTTGAAGCCCTGGGCGGTGTAGGCCGGGTTGGTCGACGACGGCGTGATCTGCGGGATGCCGGCGTCAGCGTAGATCTTGGATGCGGTGATGGTCGGGCCGGAAGTCAGGTGGCCGACGATGCCGGCAATCTTCTGGTCTACAAAGCGCTGGGCAACCTGGGTGGCGGCCTTCGGGTCGCCCTGGTCGTCTTCGCTGACCATTTCGAACTTCACCTTCTGACCGCCAATGGTCAGGTGTTCGGCGTTGGCTTCGTCCAGCGCAATGGCGACGCCGTACTCGGTATCCTTGCCGATATGGCCGATCGGGCCGGACAGCGGGGCGGCATGGCCGATCTTGACCACGGTTTCGGCGGGCGCGGCGGCGGCCTGGTCCTTCGGTTGTTCGGCTTTCTGACCGCAGGCGGTCAAGGCGACCGCGACGGCGGACGCGAGCAAGAGGCGGCGTGCTTGCATGGGTACAACTCCTGATTATGCGAATCTTCGGGTTCTGCGGCCGGCTCTGAAAGGCCGGTCAGTATCAGCGAGTATCTGGAAGGCGGATTTCCATGTCAAAGTGCTGGCGCGGGATAAATCCGCGTACTTTCCGCCATTGATAATTGAATGTGCTGGCGTTGTTCCTGCTGGCGGCACGGACTGTCAATCCGGGACGTGATTTGGGGTGAAGACGTGCTTTCTGCATGAAATTCCGTCAATACTGGCATTTGATTGCGCCTGGCGTTGCCGGCGGCGGTGAAATTGGAACAAACAGGAAGCCGAAGCGTTCGGCGGTATCATGTCACTCTTTATAGACGAAAGTATGGCATGCAGATCTGGGTCGATGCGGATGCCTGTCCGGTCGTGGTCAAGGACATGCTGTTCCGGGCAGCGGAACGGTCGCAGGTGACGGTCACGCTGGTGGCAAACCGATTGTTGCGCACGCCGCCTTCACGCCATGTGCGGGCCATGCAGGTGCCGGCAGGCTTCGATGTGGCCGATCAGCGCATTGTCGAGCTGGCCGAGGCCGGCGATCTGGTCATTACCGCCGATATTCCACTGGCGGCCGGTGCGCTGGAGAAGGGCGCACAGGTGCTCGACCCGCGTGGAGAGTGGTTCGATGCCGGCACGATCGCCGAGCGGCTGACCCTGCGTGCGGTGATGGAGCAGTTGCGGGCAAGCGGTATCGAGACCGGGGGACCGGACCCGTACAGCGCCCGTGACGGCAAGGCGTTTGCCGGGCAGCTGGACCGCTGGCTCGCGCGGGTCAGCAAGCTGCCGCCCGCGTGATGAGAGTGCTTACTGCGGTGCTTCGTCTTCCGGCACGCCAAGGGCGAGAATCAGCTTGCTGCCATTGGACGTCAGTGCGAAGCGGCGTTCGACGACAATCAGTTCCACCGGCTGGTCATCCGGGTAGAAATACAGCAGGTCGCCCTGGGCCGGAACGGGGAAGCCTTCCGGCAGCAGGAAATCCTCGCCGAAGAGTTCGCTGAGTTCCTGCTTGCTGATGACTTCAAGGGCATCTTCCAGCAGCAGGAAGCTGATCGGGTTGCGGGTCATGTGGTGTCTTTCTTTTGCGTAAATGTTCGGGTACCTGGACAGGGTAGCACCTGTGCGTGCTCCGGTCTGGTGCAGACCCGGAAAATCGCTCGCGGCATGACTTTGTCACGGGCTTGCGCTGGCGCAGAACGTGGCGCAGCCAATGCCGGTAGAGTCCCGCCCCGCAGTACCGGAAAGCACTGATCCACTGCCGGTCAAAACAATGTGGCCGGTATTGTATTCGCGAGAAAACCTGTGGAAAGGAAGGCCAAATGGAGTTTTTTCATCAACGCCGCAGTCTGAATCAGGGGGACGCGGTCGTTGTTCGCTGCTCGCACAAGAGCAAGGTCAAACTCATTGACGATCCCAATTTTCGCGCCTTCGAATCCGGCCGGCGCTATCAGTATCTTGGTGACGAAACTGCACGACTGGAAACCCGCTTGGTAGTCCCGAACGGCGGTAACTGGAATATCGTCATCGACCTGAGTTTCCCCAATGTGCCGGTCACCCATTCGGTGCAGGTATTCCAGGCTGCCGCCAGCTATATACTGTAGCTTTATCCGCCGTCAGGCGACAGGGAATGGCAGCATGGACGTCGAAAAACTGCAGCGTGCGCTTGATGACTTTGCAGAAGCACGCAACTGGAGCCAGTTTCACAATCCGAAAAATCTGGTCATGGCCCTGTCGGTCGAATGCGCGGAACTGGTCGAGGAATTTCAGTGGCTGACGCCGGAGCAGGCTGAAAACGTGATGGCAGAGGCCGGGCAGGCCAGGCGGGTGCGTGAGGAAATGGCCGATATCACCCTGTACCTGCTGCGGCTGGCCGACCGGCTGGGGGTTGACCTGGAAGCGGCCTGCCATGACAAGATGGCAGGCAACGCCGCCAGGTACCCGGTAGATGCCTTCTATGGCTCGGCCCGCAAATACAATCGCTAGCGGGCGGGCAACCGGATCAGACGCGCGCCTTCGGCGTGCGGGCCTGGCAGGCTTCCAGCGCCGCGATGGTGCTGGGCTGCTTGCCGCTTTGCAGGCAGACCAGCTCGTCGGATTTCACCCGGACAAAGGCATTGGCAACCGGGATCACCAGCAGGCAGGATACGGAAACAACGGCGGCAATCAGAAGCTTCAGGACAGTCAGTGCGTTCATGGCTACACCTTAAATGAATGAAACGAGTTGTCGTGGATCAAATTTCGAGCATTCATTTTACTGCCTGAAGGCCGGCTGCGGGGAGTTTCTTCCCCGCGGCCCTGTTGTCGAGCTCCTGCTGTGACGGCAGCCGGTCGGGCATCGGTGTCGCTGGCGGGGTGAAGCAGAAGCGCTCGCCGGCGAAATCGAACAGTGCGCGCTCCAGCTTGTGCAGGAAGGCCAGGCCGAAGCGGGACGCACCGTCCGTTTCCTGAAACGCAAGGCCGTCAAAATGATGGCCGGCAATAACGATGTCCTTGACCCGGGCCAGCGCGCGCGGCCCCGCCGGCGCCCCGTCCTGGCCCAGGGTGCCGCGGTACACCACTTCCTTGCCGATCTGCTGCAGCGCACGCAGTTGATCGAGGTCCTGGCGCGACAGACTGCCGCTGAGGTCGCCGGTGTAGCCGGTATCCAGCGCGAACCAGCTCGGCTTGCCGGCGATCTCGACCCGCACGACCGCCGTACCGCTGGAACTGGTGCCGAGCGCCGTGCATGACATGCCGCCCGGCTGGCCTGCGAATGCCGGCGGCAGGCGGCGGTATCCCATCAGGCTGCCGAGCTGGCGTTCCCATACCCAGGTCTGCTTCGAGATGGCCGGCATGCCGATCACGCCGTCCACCGGGCGCCCCAGGGCGACGGCCGTTGCGCTCATGCTGATCGCCGGCGTGATGTCGGCCTGCGGGATGTCCCACTCCTGATAGCGGAGCGGCCGGGATCTGAAATAGGTGACCGGCAGCTCGCCATACAGACCGCCCACCGTGTCCGGCAGGCCGTCATGCTGCAGCCGCTCGCTGCCCGACAGCGGTTGCAGATGCCGGTGGGCAAGGTCCAGGTCCATGACCGTGCCGGCCGAGCCGGTATCGAACAGCAGGTGCAGTATTTTCTTGTCCCGCGCGACTTCCAGCATCAGCGGGTCATTCGGCGTCGTGCCGATGCGGATCACGGCGACCGGTTTGTCCGCGGAATCGCACGCGGACAAGGCGGGGCCGATCATGGCGAGGCCGCACGCCAAAGTGATTTTTCTCAGGCAGGCACTGCCCATTCGCAAGTTCTCCGTGACGGGTCATTCGCCCCGGGTGGGCCTGACCATCGATGGAGACAGGCTACGGGACGACTGTCGCCCGGCGCGAATCCCGCGACCGGGAACGGGCGCTGCTGTTGCGTCCTGCATACAGACGCGGCGGCTGGCAGGCGAGGGCGAGTGCAGCCAGCGCATGATGTACCCGGATATTGGATTGGCGGCTGGCGACAGCCTGCTGCGCTATCCTGCGATACTGTCGGCTGCCTTTCGCTCCGGAGAAATCGACCGTGTCCCGTTCCCAACGCCTGCTGGATCTGATGCAGTTATTGCGGCGGCACCGCTATCCGGTTACCGGCGCCGGACTGGCGGCGGAACTCGGCATCAGCCTGCGCACCCTGTACCGCGATATCGCCACGCTGCAGGAGCAGGGCGCCCATATCGACGGCGCACCCGGTCTCGGCTATGTGCTGCAGCCCGGCTTCATGCTGCCGCCCCTGATGTTTTCCGAGGACGAGGTCGAGGCGCTGGTGCTGGGGTCGCGCTGGGTTGCACAGCGCGGTGACAGGCGGCTGGGCGCTGCGGCCCGTGATGCCCTGGCCAAGATCGCCGCCGTCCTGCCGCCCGATCTGCGCGATACGCTGGATGCCTCCGCCCTGCTGGTCGGCCCTGGCCAGCCGACCGTGGCCGAGGACGGCGGGCTGGCGCTGATCCGGCAGGCCATCCGCTCCGAGCACAAGCTGGAGATCCGTTACCGGGATGTCGGCGGCGCCGAGTCGGTACGCACCATCTGGCCGTTTGCGCTCGGTTATTTCGATCGCGCCCGGGTCGTGGTCGCCTGGTGCGAGCTGCGGCAGACCTTTCGTCATTTCCGGGCTGACAGAATGATCGCGCTGGCCGACAGCGGGCAGCGCTATCCACGCCGGCGTCAGACGCTGTTGAAAACGTGGCGCGAGACCGAAGGCATTTCCACACAATGAGGTTTGCTGCTGACGGAAACTGTCAGCAGGGGGTGTTTACCATGGCGGACATCGGGCAGGGACATCGCCCTGCACCGATTTTTTCAACCCGTGGAGAATCCTCATGACCGACCCGAACCTTACCCTGCTGTACGTGGACAATCCGGCGGCCAGCGCCGGCTTCTATGCCGATCTGCTTGGCAAGCCCCCGGTCGAACAGTCGGCCACCTTTGCGCTGTTTGCGCTGGATTCCGGTGCCATGCTCGGGCTGTGGTCCCGGCACACGGTACGGCCCGCACCGGCGGCCGGGCCCGGCGCCGGGGAGCTGGCCTTCTCGGTCGAGGGCGTCGATGCCGTCCGCGCGATGCATGAAGACTGGATCCGGCGCGGACTGACCATCGTGCAGCCGCTGACCGACATGTCGTTCGGCCACACCTTCCTGGCGGTTGACCCGGACGGCCATCGGCTGCGGGTCTTCAACGCCAGTTGATGCCGGGGCCGGGCGCCGGTCTAGACGGTGAAGTGCGAGACGCTGCTGCGCAGGCCATCGGTCAGTTCGCTGACCCGCGTGACCGTGGTCGAGGCGAGGTTGGCGGAGTCGGCATTGCTGCTGGCGACCTGGGCGATCCGTTCCACGTTGCGGGCGATGTCCTGGCTGGCCGAGTCCTGCTCGTTCAGTGCCTGGGAAATGTCCAGCACGGCCGTCACCACCTGGCCGGCACTGGAACGGATTCTGGCGATCGCGTCACCGCCGGCCTCGGCCAGCTCGCGACCGGTGTGGACCCGGTTGACGACTTCGGCCATGGTTTCCTGCGACTGGCTGGATGTCTGCTGGACCTGATCGATCATGGCCGCGATCTCCTGCGTGGCCTTGCCGGTCCGCTCGGACAGCTTGCGGACTTCATCGGCGACGACGGCAAAGCCGCGTCCCTGTTCACCGGCACGGGCGGCTTCGATCGCCGCGTTCAGCGCCAGCAGATTGGTCTGGTCGGCAATATCGGAAATCACCTGCATGATGCTGGAGATGGTGCGGGTCTTGTCGACCAGTTCACCGATATGACCGGCAGCCTGGTCGACGACATCGCCGATTTCCTTCATTTCACCGACCGCGCGGGCGATCACGCTGCCGCCCTGTTCGGACAGCTGGCCCGACTCCTCGGAGACCTGGCGCGCTTCGCGGGCATGATCGGAAATCTGGCTGATGCTGACTGTCATCTGCTCGATAAAGGCCGCCATCGACGTCGCGCTTTCGCTCTGCTGCAGCGAGTTGTGCGCCACCGTGTCGGTATCGCTGACCATCTCGCCGGTCAGTGTGGCCAGCTCGTCGGCGCTGGACACGATCTCGCCAACCATGCTGCGCAGGCGATCACGCATGTCACTGATGCTGGCCATCAGACTGGTCCTGTCGCCGTCACGCAAGGGCACGCGGGTATCCAGCCGGCCGGACGCGATTTCACGCACCACCCGGGCCGCTTCGGCCGGTTCGGCGCCAAGCTGGCCCATCACGCTCTTCAGGATGTACAGGCCGAGCGCGGCAGTGACCAGCACGATCAGCAGCATCTGACCGCCCATGCTGAGCAACTGGCGCTTGAGCACGGTATTGATGTCATCGATATACAGACCGGTACCGACCACCCAGCCCCAGCGCGGGCTGGTCTGGATATACGACAGTTTCGGCTGCGGCGTGGACGAGCCCGGCTTGTCCCAGACGAAGGACACCAGACCGCGACCATTGCCATCGCGCAGGGTATTGTCGAACAGGGTGCCCATATTGGTGCCGTCGGCGGCGCTGACATCGTGCATGTTCTTGCCGATCAGCTTCGGATTCACGCCGTGGGCGATCCATTGCAGGCGCTTGTCGAGGATGAAGAAATATTCCTTGTCGTCAAAGCGCAGTCCGGTCAGCGCCCGCAGCGCATGCCGCTGGGCCTCGGCTTCATTCATTTCCTTTTTTTCCGCCAGGGCTTCATAACTGGCGACCAGGCTGATGGCATTTTCGACCTGGCCACGAATGGCCGTTTCTCGGTCTTCCATCATCTGTGCATGCATGCTGCGCAGCATCAGACCGCCCAGTATGCAGACCAGAATCGCGACGCTGACGATCATCAGAATCAGGCGGGCCTTGAGGGAAAGGCGGTGCGGCATGAATTTCTCTGTCATGACGTAAAAGTCATGCTTCTGTAATGAATTGTGAAATATTAAGAGCCTTTAACAAATTTCTCAAACTGGATGGACCGGGTTTGCGCCAGGTCAGGCGGGCGGTGCCCGCCAGCAAAGGCAGAAGAAGGCTCGGCAAAGGCCCAAACGGCAGGAAGGCACCAGAATGGTGCCTTCCGCAGGGAGACCGGCGCGCTGGCGGTCAGACTTTTTTCAGGTAGCAGGCCTTCAGCATGAAATTGCCGGCATCCATCCGGCAGTCGACTTCGTGGTCGCCATCGACCAGGCGGATGCTCTTGACCTTGGTGCCCATCTTCAGCGTAATCGACGAGCCCTTGACCTTCAGATCCTTGATCAGCACCACGGCATCGCCGTCGGCGAGCACATTGCCATTGGCGTCGCGGATGACGGCCGAGTCTTCCCCGGCGGACGCGGGCGCCACCATCGGCCACTCATGGCCACAGTCGGCACACACATAGTTGTCGGCGTCAGGGTAGGTGTTTTCCAGGGAACATTGCGGGCAGGCGGGCAGAGCGGACATGATTCCTTTCACGGCAGGGCATTGAAAGGGCGGCATTATAGCCGCCCGGACTGCCCTGCGACCCGGCAACCGGGAACGGATGCACGTTTCCGTTTCCTTTTTCCCTTATGGAGCCCCCCGATGACGATTCCGGACCCCGTAGCACTGCACCTTGAAGATCTGGCTGTCGGCGATCACTTCCGCAGCGGCGAACACGCGATCGATGTCGCGCAGATCAAGGCCTTTGCCGGTCAGTTCGACCCGCAGCCGTTCCATCTGGATGAAGAGGCTGCGCGACTGACCCTGTTCGACGGACTGGCTGCCAGCGGCTGGCATACCGCCGCCATCACCATGCGCCTGCTGGTGACCAGCGGGCTGCCGCTGTCCGGCGGCCTGATCGGCGCCGGCGTCGAGATCCACTGGCCGCAGCCGACCCGGCCGGGCGACGTCCTGCATGTCGACAGCACCGTGCTCGGGATTGTGCCGTCGCGTTCCCGACCGGACCGCGGCATCGTCACGGTCGAAAGCGTGACGCGGAACCAGCGTGACGAAGTCGTGCAGCGGCTGGTGTCGAAAATGGTGGTGATGCGCCGGGGCGACTAGTGTCTTTTCAATGAGATACACAAGTCATCTAGACGTCATGGCGATGTAACGCAACCCCTCTACAGTGCATCGCGCTGGCCAGGAAGACAGCCAGCCGATTCCACCCACGAGGAGTTCCCATGCCATTCCGCCCCGTCCTGATGCCGCTGGCCGCGCTGGTCGCCCTGCTTGCCGGCACCGCCCATGCCGCAACGACCCTGACCGTGTACACCGCGCTCGAAGCCGACCAGCTGAAGGCCTACCAGGCCCGCTTTGAAAGCGACTATCCCGATGTGAAGATCAAGTGGGTGCGCGACTCGACCGGGATCATCACCGCCAAGCTGCTGGCGGAGAAGGCGGCTCCGCAGGCCGACGTGGTCATGGGTGTGGCCGCCAGCTCGCTGCTGGTGCTGGAAAAGGAAGGCATGCTGCAGCCGTATGCGCCAAAGGGGATCGACAAGCTGACACCGCGTTATGTCGACACCAGCCGTCCGCCGAACTGGGTCGGCATGGATGTGTGGGGTGCGACGCTGTGCTTCAACACGGTCGAGGCGGCCAGGCTGGGCATCCGCAAGCCGACGCCTGCTGAAGCCGGAGTACAAGGGCAGGATCGTCATGCCGAACCCGGCCTCCAGCGGGACCGGTTACTTTGACGTGACCGCCTGGCTGAAGCTGTTCGGCGAGAAGGACGGCTGGGCCTATATGGACCGCCTGCACGACAACATCGCCCAGTACACCCACTCCGGTTCCAAGCCGTGCAAGCAGGCCGCTGCCGGCGAGTTCCCGATTGGCATCGCCTTCGAGTACCGCGCCGCCAAGCTCAAGGAGAGCGGGGCGCCGATCGACCTGGTGTTCCCGAAGGAAGGCCTGGGCTGGGATGTGGAAGCCACCGCCATCATGAAGGGCACCCGCAACCTCGAGGCCGCGCGCAAGCTGGCCGACTGGTCGGCGTCGCGCAGCGCCAACGAGTTGTACGAGAAAAATTTCGCCATTGTCGCCTATCCGGGCGTGGCCAGACCGAATCCGCTGATTCCGGCCAACTACGAGCAGTTGCTGGTCAGGCAGGATCTGAAGTGGTCGGCTGCCAACCGGGACCGGATCCTGACCGAGTGGACCCGCCGCTACGACGGCAAGTCGGAACCGCGCAAATAAGTCGTCCCGCCGGGCGCCGGGCGCCCGGCTTCGCTGACCGCTTGCCGGTGACAAGGATCCCTCCATGATTTTCCCGCCTCCCGCACCGCCGGCACACGACTGGCTGCGCTTTGCCGGTATCCACAAACGGTTTGGTGCGTTTCGCGCGCTTGACGGCATCGATCTGGGTATTCGCAAGGGCGAATTCGTCTGCCTGCTCGGCCCGTCAGGATGCGGCAAGACCACGCTGCTGCGCATTCTGGCCGGTCTGGAAAAGCACGATGCCGGCAGCCTGAGTCTTGGCGGACGTGATATCGGCCACCTGCCTGCCGGCCGGCGCGACTACGGCATCGTGTTCCAGTCCTATGCACTGTTTCCGAACCTGGATGTCGCTGCCAACATTGCTTACGGGCTGCGCACCGGCCGCATGGAAAAGGCCCGCCGGGTATCGGAGCTGCTTGATCTGGTTGGGTTGCCGGGCGCCGAGCGCAAGTATCCGGCGCAGTTGTCCGGCGGCCAGCAGCAGCGGGTGGCGCTGGCCCGGGCGCTGGCCACCTCGCCCAGCCTGCTGCTGCTCGACGAGCCGCTGTCGGCGCTCGACGCCCAGGTGCGCGAGCACCTGCGGCGCGAGCTGCGCCTGCTGCAGCAGAAGCTCGGCGTTACTACGCTGATGGTCACGCATGACCAGGAAGAAGCGCTGGCGCTGGCCGACACCATTGCCGTGATGCGTGCCGGGCGCATCGAGCAGGTCGGAACGCCGGAGCAGATCTACCGCGAGCCGGCCAGCCGCTTTGTTGCCGACTTTGTCGGCCATGCCAACTGGCTGCCGCTGCAGGTGGACGCGCAGGGCGTGTGCCGGATCGCCGGCGCGATGGCGATCAGCCTGCCCGCCGGCAGCGTGCCGACCGGACCGGCCAGCGTATTCTGCCGCCCGGAGGATGTGCGGGTGGCACCGAGCTGGCAGTCCGGCGACAACACCCTGCTGGCGCTGGTCGAGCGGGTCGATTTCCTTGGCGGGCTGCGACGCGCCAGCCTGTCGCTGTGCGGTGCCGGCGATCTTCGCCTGCTGGCCGATGTCAGCCCCAATGACGCCGGCTTTGCCGCGCTGGTGCCCGGCCAGCGGGTGCCGGTGTTTCTGCCGGCCGATCGCCTGCGGGTGTTTGCGGAGCCATCGGCATGAGTGCGACCCTCCTGGCCCCGATCCGGCTGCGGCGCAGTGGCGACGAATGGCTTGCCGCCGTGCTGACCTGGCTGCTGGCTGCTGCGCTGCTGGTGTTTCTGGCCTGGCCGCTGGCCAGCATCCTGGTCAAGGCCCTGCAGGCCCGCGACGGCAGCTTTGCCGGCCTGGGCAATCTGCTGGTGCTGGCTGCCGAACCGAGACTGCGTACCGCCACGGCCAACAGCATCAATCTGGCTGCGATCACCGTGGCCATCGTGCTGCCGCTGGCACTGACCTTTGCCTTTGCGCTGACCCGTTCACGGCTGTGGGGGCGGGCACTGTTCCGGCTGATCGCCGGCGCGCCGCTGCTGGCGCCGTCACTGATGCCGGCGATCTCGCTGGTCTACCTGTTCGGCAATCAGGGCCTGCTGAAGCACTGGCTGGGCGGGATGTCGATCTATGGTCCGCTGGGCATTGTGCTCGGTGAAGTGTTCTACACCTTCCCGCATGCGCTGCTGATTCTGGTCACCGCACTGGCGGTCGCCGATGCCCGGCTGTACGAGGCGGCCGAGAGCCTCGGCGCCAGCCGCCTGCGCCGCCTGCTGACGGTCACGCTGCCGAATGCCCGTTACGGCCTGATCTCGGCCGGCATGGTGGTGTTCACCCTGGCGGTGACCGATTTCGGCGTGCCGAAGGTGATCGGTGGCCAGACCAATGTGCTGGCACTGGAAGCGTACAAGCAGGTCATCGGCCAGCAGGATTTCGGCAAGGGGGCTGCGATAGGGCTGGTGCTGCTGCTGCCGGCGCTGCTCAGCTTTGCCGTCGAACGCTGGCTGGCACGCCGCCACGGTGGCGGCATGAGTGGCCGTTCGGTGGCCTACCGGCCGGGCCGCAATCCGTGGCGGGACAGCCTGCTGTGGGGATTCTGCGCGGTGGTGTCGGTGTTCCTGCTGGCCCTGCTCGGCGTGGCGATGGCAGCGTCGCTGATGACATTGTGGCCATACAACCTGGATCTCACCCTGGCGCACTTCGATTTCGACCAGGTCGATGGCGGGGGCTGGCTGGCGTTTGCCAACAGCCTGAAACTGGCGACGCTGACCACGGTGTCCGGTGTGGTGGTGGTGTTCGGCACTGCCTACCTGATGGCCAAAACGCCGGCGCCCCGGCTGGCGGCCGGACTGATTCGCGGGCTGGTGCTGCTGCCGATGGCCGTGCCGGGGCTGGTACTGGGCCTTGGCTACATTTTCTGCTTCAACGATCCCGGCAATCCGCTGCATGCCCTGTATGGCGGCATGACGCTGCTGGTCGCGGCGACCGTGGTCCACAGCTACACCACCGCCCATCTGACGATGGCCACTGCGCTGCGGCAGATCGATCCGGAAATCGAGGCGGTGGCCCGCAGCCTGAAACGGCCCTGGTGGACCTGCTGCATGCGGGTGACGCTGCCGATCAGCCTGCCGGCCCTGTTCGATGTCGCCCGCTATCTGTTCGTGTCGAGCATGACCACGGTCAGTTGCGTGATTTTCCTCTACACGCCGGACACCGTGCTGGCCTCGGTCGCGGTGCTGAACATGGACGACGCCGGTGATACCGCAGCGGCGGCGGCCATGGCCACACTGATCGTCGCCAGCTCGCTGCTCGGCACCCTGATCCTCAACGCCCTGGGCAGCTGGCTTGATCGCCGTGCCCAGGCCTGGCGCGGCGTCTGATGCGCCCGCCGCTTCCTCCCTTCCAACCGGACAGAATCCATGCGTGATCCCATCCTGCTGACCCCCGGTCCGCTGACCACCTCCCTGGCAACCCGCACCGCGATGCTGCATGACCGTGGCTCGTGGGACAGTGATTTCAACGCCATGACCGCCGATCTGTGCCGCCGGCTGGAGGCGCTGGTCGACGGCGGCGACGATATCGTCTGCGTTCCGCTGCAGGGCTCCGGTTCTTTTGCGGTCGAGGCCGCCATCGGCACGCTGCTGCCGCGTGACGGCAAGCTGCTGGTCCTGGCCAATGGCGCCTATGGCCAGCGCATGGCACAGCTGGCCGAGGTGATGGGCCGGGCCGTGGTGACACTGGACTTTGGCGAAACCGCACCGGTCGATCCGCAGCGGCTGGCCGAGGTGCTGGCCCGCGATCCGTCGATCAGCCACGTCGGCGTGATCTACTGCGAGACCAGCACCGGCATTCTCAATCCGCTGGATGCGATCGCTGACGTGGTGGACCGCGCCGGCCGCCGCCTGATCATCGATGCGATGAGCGCGCTGGGCGCGCTGCCACTGTCGGCGGCGACCCTGGCGTTCGATGCGGTGATCGCCAGCGGCAACAAATGCCTGGAAGGCGTGCCCGGCATGGGCTTCGTGCTGGCGCGCCGCGATGCACTGGTGGCCGGGGAGGGCAATTCGCACTCGCTGTCGCTGGATCTGCATGCGCAGTGGCGCTACCTGCAGCGGACCGGCCAGTGGCGCTTTACGCCGCCGACCCACGTGGTTGCCGCCCTGCTGGCCGCCCTGGACCAGTTCGATGCCGAGGGCGGACGTCCGGCCAGGCTGGCCCGCTACCGCGCCAACTGCGCGGCGCTGCTCGACGGTCTGCACGCGCTGGGCCTGCAGTCATTCCTGCCCGCCGACATCCAGGCGCCGATCATCGTCACCGTCAAGGCCCCGGCCCGCCCGGACTGGCATTTCGACACCTTCTACCAGCGGGTCAAGGCTCATGGCGTGGTGCTGTATCCGGGCAAGCTGACAAAGATCGAGACCTTCCGCATTGGCTGCATCGGCGCCATTGGCCGCACCGAGATCGACATGGCCATCGATGCCATTGGCCGGGCACTGGCCGAAACCGGTCTTGCCGTCTGACTTTCCTTTTCCTCCATGGACACGATCATGCCGCACACCCCCGACGCCTATCGCTATACCCGCCAGTATCACGGTCCGCTCCAGGCCGTCATCTTTGACTGGGCCGGTACCCTGGTCGACTTTGGTTCCTTTGCGCCGACCCAGGTGCTGATCGACGCTTTTGCCGGCTTCGGCATCGACATCACGCTGGCCGAGGCGCGGGTGCCGATGGGGCTGGCCAAGTGGGACCATATCCATGCACTGGGCCGGCTGACTGCCGTCGAGGCGCGCTGGCGGACACGCTTCGGTCGCGGCATGAGCCGGGAAGACGTCGATGCGCTGTACGCGGCGTTCATGCCGCTGCAGATCGAGCGGGTCGGTGAGTACTCGGACCCGATTCCCGGTGCCCAGGCGGTGCTGGACGGATTGCGCGAACGCCACATCCGCATCGGTTCCTGCTCCGGCTACCCGCGCGTGGTGATGGACCGGCTGCTGCCGCACGCCGCCGCACAGGGCGTGCACGTCGATCATGCCGTGGCAGCCGACGACCTGCGGCCGGGCGGGCGTCCCGGCCCGTGGATGGCGCTGGCCAATGTGATCGAACTCGGCGTGACCGAGCTGGCTGCCTGCGTCAAGGTCGACGACACCGTGCCCGGCATTGCCGAAGGCCTGTCTGCCGGCATGTGGACGGTGGGGCTGTCGCTGTCAGGCAACGAAGTCGGCCTGACCCGGGCCGAACTGGCCGCACTGGATACCGATGACCGGGAGCGCCGCCGCCTGTTCGCCGTCGACCGGCTGTCGCGCGCCGGCGCCCACTATGTGATCGACAGCATTGCCGACCTGCCGGTGATTCTGGATGCGATCGAAGTGCGGCTGGCCCGGGGTGAACGGCCATGAGTGGCACGCCGGTGCTGGCCAAACGGGCCAGCACTGCCCAAGATGCCGTTGTTTCCCTTCTGACCGGTGACCCGATGACCGATGCTCCCGTGACCCGCCGCACCGGCACACCAGTCTGGCGCCAGATCGAAGCCACGCTGGCGGCCGAGATTCTGGCCGGCCGGCTGACCGGCCGACTGGCCAATGAAACCGGACTGGCCGAGCGCTTCGGCGTGAACCGGCATACCGTTCGCCAGGCGACCAGGGCACTGGCCGAGCGCGGGCTGGTCGAGGTGCTGCATGGCCGTGGCACCTTCGTGCGCGAAGACATGATCGATTACGAGGTTGGCCGTCGCACCCGCTTTGCCCACAGCGTGGCCAAGGCGCGCCGGGTCGGCCGCAGCCGGATCACCGGTTATTGCGACATGGCACCCGATGCCACCGTGGTCGAGATGCTGTCGCTGGCCGACGGGACCCGTGTGGTCCGGGTCGACTCGCTGGACGTGGTCGACGACAAGGTCATCGGTGTCTGCGTCCAGTATTTTCCGCTGCCGCGCTTCCATGGCATTGCGGAAATCTATTGCGAGACCGGCAAGACGCATCTGGCGCTGGCCCGCTTCGGGGTCGACGAGTTTCATCGCCGTGTCAGCCGGGTGACGGCCCGTTTGCCGGACAAGGACGTGGCACGGCAACTGAACCAGTCGGTCTCGATGCCGATCCTGTGTGTCGAGACCGTTTATGAAGACGCGTCGGGCTGCCCGATCGAATACGGCATTTCCCACTTCGGCAGCACGACGGTCCAGGTCGTGATCGAGCCGTAGCACGGACCACCGGCACCGGCGCCACGGCTGCCGTCGGTGCCGTCTTGCCGGGGCTCAGGGTCGGGCTGCGTGCCAGACGCCGTACATGCCGTCGCCGAGCGTGTCGCCGGGCTTCTTGTCCATCGACCAGCGATACAGCGGCCGTCCCTTGTACGCCCACTGCTTCTGGCCCGCATCACGGGTCAGGGTGCTCCATGGGGAGCTGGCCTTGTCGTACGAATCCACCATGGCGGCCGGCCATTTGCTGGCACAGGCGTCCATGCAGGCGCTTTTTCCCGGCGAGTCCTTGTCGAACACGTACAGCGTCATGCCGTGCTCGTCGACCACCCGGTCATTCATGATTTTCGGCGGCTCGGCCTGCACGCCTGCGGACAGGCTGCCGGCTACGGCCAGCCAGATCAGTGCAAATCTCATCGATCGACTCCTTCTGCTGTTGCTTGACGATCACGGTCATGGACAGACGGGACCAGACAGCAGAACCGGCACCCCCACCGGTTGAATCGACGGCCCAGTCTCGTTATAGCGAGACGGGGCGAAACAAGGGGGGCAATCCCTTGTTTCTGCGAGAGAACGTGACCGGTTTGCTGACCAGTGGCGAGCCGGCTTTCCCTGACGCCCTGCCGGCCTGTTGCCTCATCGACGAGATGCAGCTTGCTGCGTGCGTACCGCATGCCCATTTTCACTCCCTGCCAGATGTCAGGTCAGTGTGCTGGGGGACACTTCCCTGAACTGACAGGTTTGGGCTGCGGTCTGCCCGATGGCCCCGGTGCGTGGAGGGCGCTCGCCTGCGGCTCAACAATCAGCCAGGCGAGCGGGTCTGCTGGCCGGCATGGTCGTGCAGGAAGCGGGCAATCTGCGCCTTGAGCTCGGCGGCATCGCTGGCCTGGTCGCGGACCGCATACTGGAACAGTGCGCGCTGCACGGCGGTCGGCAGTTCGCGCCATAGGCCGACCACGGCGACACCAAGGCATTCAAGAAGACGGCGTTCGTTTTGTGCCAGCCCCTCGGCGTCGTAGCCCGCGGTCTGTGCCAGGAACTGTGCGCCGCCCTCGTCGTTCCAGCAGTCAAGGGCTTCGTTCATCTCTTGTCTTGCCATGGGGCTCTCCCGGGCAGGGTTGGGCTTTCAGCCTAGCCCATCGCCGGCGCCGGGGCAGGGCGCACCCTCACCCGGTTTGCATAAGCGCGCCGGCGCACCGACACCTGCTTCCGGGATGTTCATATTCGTCCATACCGGCAGTTCGCAATTTCGCGGGTGACGGAATTCACGCAGAGGCCATCATGGAAAAGTCCAGCAATCAAAGCACGAACAACGGTATCGACAAAACCGCAGCCCCGGCCCACAAGCCGGGCACCCAGCCCTTCACCAAGCCGGGCCAGAGCGCCAGCCCGCAAACCGGAAACGGTCATGCCCCGACCCCGGTGACGCCGGTCAGCCCGACGCCGGCACCGGCTCCGGTCAAGGAAGCCGGCTCCCCGCCGCACGCTGCAGCCAAGGACGGTAATGTTGCCGCAACGCCGGAGCGCAAATCCACATGAGCCAACCCTATGCCGGCGATATCAAGAGCAAGTGGGAGCAACATGTCGGCACCGCCCGGACGACCTGGGACAAGCTGACCGAAGACGAGTTGCGGAAGTCCGACGGCCACGAGCAGAAGCTGGTGGGCCTGGTGCAGGAACGTTACGCGATCTCGCGTGACGAGGCAGACAAGCAGGTCAAGGGTTTTCTGGAAAAGTGCAAGGCCTGATCAGGCTTGATAACCCCCGACATTTCTGAGTTCTGACAAATGGCGGGCGACCCGGGCATAACCCGGGTCAAATTTTGCCTGCGAAGTCAGTTCGCGGGACGTACCGGCACGTACGGCAGCAGGCGATCGGTTTCCTTCTTGACCACGGCATAGCATTCACAGCACAGCTGTTCGATGCCGGGCCGGTCCAGTACCGTGATCCGCCCGCGGCTGTATTCGATCAGGCCGAGCTTCTGCAGCTTGCCGGCCGCCTCGGTCACGCCTTCGCGGCGGACGCCAAGCATGTTGGCGATCAGCTCCTGGGTCATGACCAGCTCATTGCCCTGCAGCCGGTCAAGTGACAGCAGCAGCCAGCGGCACAATTGCTGGTCGATCGAATGATGGCGGTTGCACACGGCCGTCTGCGCCATCTGCGTGATCAGCGACTGGGTATAGCGCAGCATCAGCAGCAGCATTTCACCATGACGGTTGAACTCGTCCTTGAGTCGCTGCCCCGGCAGCCGGAACGCATGGCCGGCGCTCTGCACGATGGCGCGGCTCGGCGTGCTCTCGCCGCCCATGAATACGGCCACGCCGATCAGCCCTTCGTTGCCGACTACCGAGATTTCGGCCGACGCGCCACTTTCCATTACATACAGCAGCGACACGATGGCATTGGTCGGAAAATACACATGGCGCAGGGTATCTCCGGATTCGTACAGCACCTTGCCCAGCGGCATCGGCATCGGCTCGAGATAGGGGAACAGGCGCTCGCGGACTTCGGCTGGCAGGGCAGCCAGCAGGTGATTCTGCAGGGGTGATGGCGTATCGGGCATGCCAGACGCCTTTCCTTTGATGGCTGAGCCCCGGAACGGGGCGGAAACCGCGCGCATACTATGACACAGTGCCGGCACGGCGGGGGCAGGGCACGCTTACGGCTTGTCGCCCTTGCGCATGAACTCGGCATGCATCTCGACCGTCAGTGTCTCTATGCGTTCTGTCAGCTGCTTGGTCAGAGTGGTCAACCGGGTGTTCTGCTCCAGCAGGGCCATCAGCTGCGCTGCATTCTGTGCGGCGATCGCCAGGCGCTGTTCATTGGCCACCGCCAGCGCCTCGCGGTGCTGGGCATCGGCTTCGGCATGCGCCTTGTCCCGTGCCGCCTGCCGGGTCTGCGCCAGCAGGATCAGCGGCGCGGCATAGGCGGCCTGCAGGCTGAATGCCAGGTTCAGCAGAATGAACGGGTAGACGTCGAAACGGGTCAGACCGGCGGCATTGATGCCGATCCAGATTGCAACCACCAGGGTCTGTCCGAACAGAAAGGCTGGCGTACCGAAGAAGCGGGCGAAGGCTTCCGCCCGGAGGGCGAAACGGTCGTTGCCGAAGGTCGGAGCGAGATGCGCGTGGGGGCGATGGAAACGCAGGTGGTCGACCGGTGGGTGATCGGCGGTTGCCGGTGGCGGGGTGGTGCTGGCGGGGGGCATCATGCCATTCCTGAAGGGGCTGTCATGCGTCAGCCTAGACCATGGCAGCGACAGGATGCCCGCCGACGGGTAGCATGTCGGCCCCCGACGGCACTGGCCCGGCGGTCGTCACACAAAGGAGGCTGGACATGGTTGCCCTGATCGAACCCGAAACAGCGCGGCTGAAGCTGCGTCAGTGGCGAGCGACCGACCGTGGGCCATTCGCCGCGCTGAATGCGGACCCCCGGGTGATGGAATGTTTCCCCGCACCGCTGGTGCGTGCGGCCAGCGATGCGATGGCCGATCGCTGCCAGACACTGATCGCCGAACGTGGATGGGGGTTCTGGGCCGTGGAGGAACGGGCCGGCGGGCGCTTTATCGGCTTTGTCGGCCTGAATATCCCGTCTGCCGACCTGCCGTTTTCGCCCTGCGTGGAAATTGGCTGGCGGCTGGCCCGGCCATTCTGGGGCCAGGGCCTGGCCACCGAGGCCGCCACCGCCGCGCTGCATGTCGGCTTCGAACATCTGGACCTGACCGGGATCGTGGCGTTTACCGCCATTGGCAACACCCGCTCGCGTGCGGTCATGACGCGTCTTGGCATGGAACCGTCGGCCGACACCTTCCTCCACCCGGCCGTGCCTGCCGACAGCCCGCTGCGCGAGCATTGCCTGTACCGGCTGTCGCGCGAGTCATGGCGCGCCGCCCCCCCCGTTACCCGTTAGGAGTTTTCATGCGCGCCAAGCCGCATCCTGCCGCGCCGGCCAGCCCGGTCGCCCGCCTGCACCCGCGCAACCGGCACCAGGGCCGTTATGACTTCCCGGCGCTGGTGGCGTCCAGTCCCGAACTGGCGGCTTTTGTCTCGCGCAATGCCCATGGCGACGAGTCGATCGACTTTGCCGATCCGGTTGCGGTCAAGGCACTGAATCGCGCCTTGCTGAAGCAGGTTTACGGGATCGGCAACTGGGATATCCCGCCCGGCTACCTGTGTCCGCCCATCCCCGGCCGCGCCGACTACCTGCACTGTCTGGCTGATCTGCTGGCGACCGACAACGGGGGGGAGATTCCGCGCGGACCGGCGGTGCGTGCGCTGGATATCGGCGTGGGAGCGAATTGCGTCTACCCGCTGATCGGCCATGCCGAGTATGGCTGGCGTTTTGTCGGCACGGATGTCGACCGGAGGGCGCTGACCTGTGCCCAGGCGATCATCGATGCCAATCCCGGGCTGGCGCAGGCGATCACACTGCGCCGCCAGCCGGCGGACGATGCCATGTTCGAGCATGTCGTGCAGGCCGGCGAGCGATTCGGACTGACGCTGTGCAATCCGCCATTCCATGCCTCCGAAGCCGACGCCAGCGCCGGTTCGCGGCGGAAATGGCAGAACCTCGGCAAGGCCGCACGGGGCGGGCGGGCGCCGACGCTGAATTTCGGCGGGCAGCAGGCCGAGTTGTGGTATCCCGGCGGCGAGGAAGCCTTTGTCGGCCGCATGATCGCCGAGAGTGCGCATATCCCCGGGCACTGCCTGTGGTTCAGCAGTCTGATTTCCCGCTCGGCCAGCCTGCCCGCGGTGTATCGCGCTCTCAGGCAGGCCGGCGTGTACGACAGCCGCACCATCACCATGGCACAGGGGCAGAAGCAGAGCCGGCTGGTGGCGTGGACCTATCTCGACCCGGCGCAGCGGGCCGCGTGGTGGCGACGCGGGTAAGCATCCGTCAGCGCACCACCAGCAACTCATCCCAGCGTGTCGTATAGCGTGGCGAGCGCCACTGCTGGCGCATGTGCCACTGCTCGCTGGCCTGTTCGGCGGCCAGCCGCAGCGTGTCGCGGCCGAACTGGCGGTTGACGGCATCCAGTGCCGCCATCAGCCGGGCGCGGCGCGGGTCCGGCGGGGCGAGCAGCAGGTCCTGCTGCTGTACCGTGCGCGGGCCGAGGTCCATCAGGACCACCCCGGCTTTCTGGTAGAGCGGTCCATCGCGCCAGATGGTGCGCAGCGCGCGCGCCGCCGCATCGGCCAGGGTCAGGGTGTCGTCACTCGGATAGATCAGCGGCATGACGCGCCAGCCATGACAGGGCGCGTCACGAAACGGGCTGCTCCGGATCGACACGCCGATCGACCCGGCCACCGAGCCCTGCCGGCGCAATTTCTCGGCGGCGCGGGCCACGTGGTGGGACACGCTGGCGTGAACGGCGGTGTAGTCGTTGAGCGGACGGGCGAACGAGCGGCTGCTGATGATCTGCTGCCGGGGCGGCGCCACGTCTTCCATGTCCAGACAGGACACGCCGCCAAGTTCGGCGACAATGCGTTCGACCACGACATTGAACGCGCGCTTGATCCGGTGCGGGTCGGCGCGGGCCAGATCGAGCGCGGAGTGGATGCCCATGTCGGCCAGTCGCGTGCCGAGATGGCGGCCGACGCCCCAGATCCGGCGTGCTTCGATACCGGCCAGCAGTCGTTCGCGCTCGGCGGTGCCGGCCCAGTCCCAATCGAATACGCCGTCCCATTCGGGCCGGCTCTTGGCAATATGGTTGGCCAGCTTGGCCAGGGTCTTGCTGGCACCGACACCGACGCAGGCCGGAATGCCGATGCGGCGCCAGACATCGCTGCGCAGGCGGCGGGTCAGCACATCCCGGTCCGGGAGGCCGCTCAGGTCGAGAAAGCATTCGTCGATCGAGTACACGTCCTGCGCCGGCACGTGTTCGGCGAGGATGGCCATCATGCGCCGGCTCATGTCGCCATAGAGTGCATAGTTGCTGGAGAACACTTCGACGCCATGCCGGCGGCACAGTCCTGCCACCTCGAAATACGGCACGAAGCCCTTGATGCCCAGCGCGCGGGCCTCGGCCGAGCGGGCGACCACGCAGCCATCGTTGTTCGACAGCACCACGATCGGTCGTCCGGCCAGGTCGGGCCGGAACACACGCTCGCAGCTGGCGTAGAAGGTGTTGCCGTCGACCAGCGCAAAAGTGGCCATGCTCAGAACTTGCGCAGCGACCCGGTCACGACGCCCCAGATCACCATTTCCTGGTCATAGGTCGGGACGATGTCGGGGTAGGCGGGATTTTCAGCACGGAGGACCGGACGGCCCCGGTCCATCTGCAGGCGCTTGACGGTGAATTCGCCCTCGACCGACGCGACAACAATGTCGCCGCTGGAGGGCGAGCGGCCCTTGTCGACCACCAGTACGTCGTTGTTGAAGATATGGGCACCGGTCATCGAGTCGCCATTGGCGCGGACCATGAAGGTCGACGGGGCGTCGTCGACCATGTAACTGTTCAGGTCGAGCACGACATCGACGTAATCATCGGCCGGAGACGGAAAACCGGCGCGCACGCCGGAGCCGAACAGCGGTACGCCGATGCGCGGGGCATCGGCGGCCGGCAGCATGACCGTGCCGGGATAGCGCCGGGCCAGTTCGGCCGGCGAAGGCGTTCTGGCCAGACGCCGTGCCTGGCGCTGGATGACGAAGTCGATGACCGCTTCCTTGTCCGCCACCGGTATGCGGGTCTGCGTCAGCGGTTCGGACGTATCGATGCGGCCGCTGCCGGCCGGGCGGCCGGCACCGTCGCGCTTGCCGCCGTGCGTGGGGTGTGTCATGTGGGACTCCTGATCGTTGCGTTGATTATTGCATCAATAATCAAATCGTGGAGCAGGAAATGACTGCCGGCGTCGGTGCGCGAGCCGTTACCCGTTTAACCGCGCTGTCACAAGCGCTGGCTATGATGCCCCCATCCACTGAACGGATGACTTACGCGGGGCTGAGTCCGAAATGCCCTGCACCAATTCCCGCCGGCCCCGGACACTGCAGTGTCCGGGGCCGGCCTCGTTGCGGGACAGGAGGTCACACCTGGAACCGGGCGATGGTGCCCAGCATCTTCTGCGCCTGCAGATCCAGACTCTCCGCTGTGGCGGAGTTGCTCTGCGAGCTGGAATGGCTCTGCTCCGCCATCTGCGCCACGCGTTCGATCTGCTGGGCGATGCTGGTGCTGGCGCGCGACTGCTCGCGCATGGCATGCGAGATGTCGGCAATCTGGTCAACGGCTCCACCCGTGCGTTCCAGAATGCGCTGCATGGCCTGCGTGGCCTGACCGGCCGACTGCATGCCGCTTTCGACCTGCTCGACCACGCCCTGCATCGAGACCATGGTCTGGCTGGCGTCCTGCTGCATCGACGAGACGGTGCCGGTGATTTCCTGCGTCGATTGCGCGGTGCGCTCGGCCAGCTTGCGCACCTCGTCGGCGACCACGGCGAAGCCACGGCCGGTTTCGCCGGCCCGCGCCGCCTCGATGGCGGCATTCAGCGCCAGCAGGTTGGTCTGGTCGGCAATATCCTTGATCACGTCGACCACAGCCCCGATCGAGGACGTCTTTTCCTTCAGCTGTTCGACCTGGGTTGCGGCGCGCTTTACGCTGTCCGAGGTCCGGCGAATCATGTCGATGGTGTCGTTGATGACGGCGGCGCCGGCCGTGGCCTCCTCGCCGGCCGCCCGGCCACTCTGGTCGGCCTGCTCGGAACGATCGGCCACGTGGTTGACGCTGACCGTCATCTGTTCGACGGCTGCCGACATATTGGCGGTCGATTCGCTGACCTGCTCGACCGCCAGCGACATCTGCTTCGAGGATTCAGAGACTTCGGTGGCATGACCACCGACGGCTTCGCCGATCTGCTTCAGCTCGACAAAGCTGGATTGCAGCATTTCCAGCAACTGGTTGAAGCGCCGGGCAATCACGGCAATTTCGTCCCGGCCTCCGTCGTCGACCCGCTGCGTCAGGTTCCGGTTGCTGGTGATGCCGCCGATGCCCTGATCCAGCCGCGTCAGCGAGCGGCGCACACTCAGCAGCACCCACAGGCTCGAGCCGCCGACGATGACCAGCAGGGTCAGGTCCAGCCCGACCAGGATCCACTTGGTGCGCTCCGCGGTTTTCAGGGCACTGGAACCGGTTTCGTCGCCGAGCCGGTTATTGAAGGCGACCATCTTGTCCATTTGCTCGATGGCCAGGTTCGACGCCGGCAGATTGACGTCCCTGACGTATTTCTGCGCCTCGGCATTGCCTTCCGGCGTATTGAGATTGGACAGTGCCAGGAAGCCGGGGACCAGCGCCTTCCACTTGTCGACCGCAGCAATGGTGTCCGCGGCAAGGCGGCGGTCTTCATCGTTCGATATCAGCGCGGTCTTGTAATTGGCCAGCCCCTGCCGGGTTTGCTCCAGCGCGTCCTCCATTGCCGTCTGGGTGACACGCTTCTCCTCCGCCGTCGTCGCTGCCGCGTGCATCAGCGTCTGCCGGCGTGCTTCGATGAACAGGGCCTTGACCTTGCCGACCATGATGATCGACGGGATGGTGTTCCCGGTGACGTCGGCGACCTTGTCCTTGATCACGTCGAGCTGGGTGTTCAGCGTAAACAGCATGGCCAGCAGCCCGATCAGGCTGACCAGGGCCATGCCGTACAACTTGGTCGAAATTTTCATGCCTGACACCTTCCACAGAACAAGTTGGGACTGGAATCGATGTGCCGCCCGGGGATCTCCACGGGCCGGGCACGCCTCTGCAGCATAGTACATGGGTTTTTTTCATGCTTTTTCGTATCTGGATGACATGACGGGCGGTCGCCGGAAAGCCTGCCGGGCAGGCTGTTCACCCGGCCCATGACTGGCCCATGACTGCAGCCGCCTGCGTCGCCGGAGTGGAAAACCACTGAAATCCCGCCCATGGCTGCGAGGGACGAGCAATAGCAGACTTCTGTCACGGAACCACTTGTTCACTGACAGGAGAATGACCATGCACCCCCCCATGTCCACGATCGACACCCCGGACGGCCTGTTTCACGACGGTAACCCCGCGACCGGCGAAGCGGGCACCCTCGTGACGGCCACCCACCTGAATGCTGTGCAGTCGAGCATCCTCGACCTGCAGGCCGAAGCGGTTGCCATGCTGGCTGCTGCCGGCCTGCAACCGGAGCCGGCACGGAAGGATCAGTGGCTGCAAGCCCTGACCGCCCTGTTCCTGAGCCGGGATGGCAAGGCGCGTGACAGCGCTGCGCTGGATGGTCACCCGGCATCGTACTTTGCGAAAGCCGGCGAGCAGTCCGGTGGCCTGCCGCTTCTGTTTCCGCTGTGGTGCCCGAACCGCGCCACCATCCCTGCCGGTTATGCGCCGGCGGACGGGCAGTGGCTGTCGCGCGGACTGTACCCGGATGCGTGGACGGCCATCTCGGCCGGCAATGTGCCCATCACCAGTGAAGCCGCATGGCTGTCGGCCGCAAGCGAGCGTGGCAAGTACACGGCCGGGGATGGAGCGAGCACGTTCCGGTTGCCGGATTACAACGGCAAGTCGGCGGGGAGCCCCGGGGCGGTGTTTCTGCGGGGGGATGGAGCCAGTAGTGCCGGCATAGCCGGGGTGATTCAGACCGATGAGATTAGGGCTCATGACCATCCGGTCAATGCTGCGGCTGGCTCTGTTACCACTCGGATCGGGCTGTTGAATCAGGCTGGTGGTGCTGGTGCGCTCGGGGGAGGATCTCGGACATATGAGGCTGGTGGAGCTGAAACCCGCCCTCTCAACGTCACCGGCTGCTGGGTCATCAAACTGTTTGGTGCGGCGGTCAATCCCGGTGCGGCCGATGCCGCACAACTGGCGACCGAGGTTGCGGTGCTGCGTGCGAGCAAGGCCGAGCGCCAGGACGTGCTGGGGGCCGGCTACCTGCTGGTTCGCGATGAAAAGGCGAAAGGCACTGATGGTGGTGCCTCGACCGGCGGCGCCACGGTGACGCGCACCCTGAACACCGTGGTTGCCAACACGATTCCTGGCGCGGGATTGAGCAACAACCAGATCACGCTGCCGGCAGGGATCTATCGCATCAATGCCTGGGCGCAGGCAGGGAATGTCAACTGCCATCGGGCCTCGTTCTACAACGTGACCGACAGCGCGCTGGCCATTCAGGGGATGGGGCTCAATGCAACGGGCAGCAACACGGGCGATGCCATCAGCACCATCAGTCATTTGCTCGGGCGGATCACGCTGCCTGGCCCCCGGAGCTTTGAATTGCGGCATTACACCGAGCAGACACTTGCAGGTACCGGGTTGGGGACGGCCGTGGGCAATGGTGGTTCGGAAATTTATGTGTCGGTTGAAATCATCAAGGAGCTGTAATGCAATACGCATTTTTTGATCTGAATGGCCGGGTGGCAGAAGCCCATAATGACGACACGGTTGGCACGCTGCCGGATGGGGCATTCGAGCTGGATGCGGATCAGTGGCGGCGACGATTCGATCTGCGGCTGGCCGGTGGGCAATTGATCGATGATCCGCTCCGGCCTGTCCTACCGCCGATCGAAGCCTTGCAGGCCCGTGCTTCAGCCCTGCTGTCGGTGTGGGAACAGAGGGGGCGCGATGCGGGCATCGATCATGCCGGGCAGCACTGGCTGACCACGGCCGATGCGCTGCAGGACTTGCGCGATGTGCTGCTGGCCGGGGCTGTGCCTGGCGGGGTATGGGTGACTGCTGCCCGGCAGGCCGTCCCCATGACGCTCGCGGAGCTGCAGATGCTGTGGCAGGCAATCACTGCACGCGTGGCGTTGGTCAGGCAGCAGCGGCTGGCCATGGAAAGGGAAGTCGCAGAGATGGATGCTGAACAGCTGGCGGCATTTTCGCCAGTGCGGGATCACGACCAGTAAGGCGGAGGGAGGTGCGAAGCTCTTGGTTCGTTGCCTCCTAATACCCCCACGCCCGGGCCAGATCGGTAAACCGGTCGTCCCTGGCTCGCAGTTCGGCCACTTCGGCCACCTCGTAGCCGGGTTCCAGGCAGCTGCGTTCGGTAAATGACCCGTCCCGGTCGAGCCAGGCAACGTACGGATGCGAGATATGCTCGCTTCGTCGCACCACGATGGCCAGTTGCCTGTTGGCCAGCCGGACAAACATCCCCGGCGGATAGAACCCCAGCGTCTTGATCAGCGCCGCGTTCAGTCGCGCGTCGTCAGGATCGTCGCACTGGAAGAACAGCTCGCGCAGCACATGGTCGGTGGACATGGCCCGCCGTGCTCCGCGGGGACTGAGCTTTGCCATCACTTCGTCCACCAGTTGCAACTGGTGCGCCAGCGGCTCGACCTCGTTGCCGCGCAGATGGAACGGATAACCGGTGCCATCCGGCCGTTCATGCTGTTGCTGGACCAGCGCATGCCAGTCGTCGTCGTCGACCCCCATTTCCGACAGCCAGGCGCTGGACAGCAGCGGGTGCAGGTGCAGCTCCCGCTGCTGTCCGCTGCTCAGTGGTACTGACTGACTGCCGAGTGCATCCTGAAAGGCCCATATCGCCACATTCATGCTCAGGGCGGCACACAGCAGTGTCTGATGCTGCTGGTCGTCCCGTGGTACCAGCTGGCGCAGCGCCGCCAGTACCGTGGCGGTCTGCAGGGCGCGTGCTGCCGTGTAGGGCTTGAGCGGCAGCTGCATGGCCGCAGCCAGACAGGCATCGGTCGACCGGGTGACCCAGTTGTCCAGTGCCAGCGCGATATTGCGGATCTGGGCCGTGAAATTTTCGGCAAAGGGTGCGCACCGGTACAACCCGGCCAGGCGGTGTGCCGCGCTGTCGAACCAGATGAAGGGGTTTCCCGCATCCAGCCCGGCCAGGCGCGGCATCGGGCCGATCGCTGCCGTGCGCAGTGCCTGCAACTGTGCCTGCGGCAGGGCATAGCGGTTCAAGCCGGATTCGACGATCCGATTCTGGGTAAACAGGTCGCTGGCTAATGTCGAGGGCATCTGCGGTGGGCCCAGTGATCGGTGGATGAGCAAGTGTAGAGGAATGCGTGGCGCCTTTGGTGAAGAATCTGGCCGGCATGACTGCTGTACGGCAAGTCAATTGGTCAATTGAGCAGGATTAAAATGCATATTCATATGCAATACCATGCAAAGCGGATATTAAAAAGTAGAAAATGGAAAAATATTATATTGCTGCCGTTTTCGGCAGCATTTCAATGCTCGTTTCTGGCTGTCAGTCGGCAAACATGCGCCCGGGTGAGCATGTCAAACTGGAAGATCTCTCAGATGCCGGGATTGTGGTGGTGGGGATGAATTCCCCGTTGCCCAGCCGTTGGGGCAAATGGGCTTATTCTGATGGAAAAGTGAATGCGATTGTTGGGAGCGCGTTCTTTTCCACGACCAATGTCAGCCCGCCAAGTAATGGCTTTATTGTAATGAAGGTTGGCAGCACGTCGGCAGGAACGCGATTTGGACCGAGTGTTTTCAGTTATGTGGGCAACAAATATTTCAAGTACTGTTCAGGCATGAGACTGCCTTCGCTGGAAGTGAAGGCAGGGGAAGTAATCTATGGTGGAAATATCAATGCCAACATGAAGGGAGAGTCGCTGTTCCTGAATTACGATTATGACTTTGACGCAGCCAGAAAATTCATCGCGCAATACTATCCTGACTTGTCAAGCAAATTGCAGGAAAAGCGCTTCAGCCTGTGCCGGATTGGCAGCCTGCCAAACTGCTATTGATCTTGATGCCACGGTCGGGATTGTCCTGCTTGCCTCGCCGCCATCCTGGCAACATGAGCACGCAGCCGCTCCAGGATGCGCGGGCTGATATCTTCCCGCAGTGCAATCTGCTGCGAACAGGCCGGGCAGGTGATGCCTTCTTCGAGCAGGCGTTTCATCGTCATTTCCATTTTCGTGCCGCAGGTCGGGCAGGCGAAATTTGGTGTCGATGTCTCGGTTTTCATGACCTTCCCCGTTTATGGATGGCTTTTACCAGAACGGGAGCATAACGGCAGGGCAAGGTCGCGCCCATTCGTAGTTATACGGATGGCGTGAACTGGTTCATACGCTTAATGGTCTTGTCATAAATTAATATGACAAGTGCAAAGCCAGGGCCGGGCAAAAGCGCCACCGCCCATCGGAGGGGCAGATGCCCGGGCTTTCCACCCGCTACCGTGGGATCTCAGCACCGGTAGCGCCGATCTCCTCTCAAATTGCGCTACCGGATTTTTTTGCCGGAATCCGCTCATGGGCCGTTCATCCTCAAAACTCCCGTGCTGCATTCCGGCTGCGACAAAATCCGGCCGTGTTATATCGGGTCGTGACAGACGGCCTCGATATTGTGGCCATCCGGATCAAGAACGAATGCGCCGTAATAGTCCGGGTGGTAGTGGGGGCGCAAGCCGGGTGCCCCGTTGTCACGCCCACCCGCCGCAACGGCTGCCGCGTAAAAGTCATCGACTTCCGCTCGCGAACGGGCACGGAATGCAATGTGAACGGGCGGGGTGTTGGGCGTCCCCTGGCTGATCCAGAAATCGGGCTTCGGCGGTTCACCGAAACCTGCCACGTCAGTGTGACCCGTGACCGCGGCGGGCAGCTCGACAAGCAGTCGATAGCCAATGGTGGCCAGCGCGGCGGTGTAAAACGCCTTGCTGGTCTTGAAATCGCTGGAAACGATACCGGTGTGGTCGATCATGTTTTCTCCATCGGGTCAACGACAAGCGTTCAGGTGGGACGGGATGTCTGCGGCGGAGCATGCCTGATAGCGGCGAGACAGGTCAATGTCATATTGAATTGGTGGGCAGATGAGCTATCGTTAAATGACATTTGAATTCCTGTCTGAGAACCTGGACCAGAAAAATGCCCCAACTGCTTGTCAAACCAGGTCGTTATCTCATGGCGGCCGACCCCGTCTGTGGCACCAACGGACTGGCGCCGTGCATCGGCGTCGCAATCTATCATGGCAAATGGTTTATTGCGCACATCGAAAGCAGGGCAACCGTCAAGACCAGAAAAGACCCTGTGTGGGCACGGGTTGCCACTTGCACCAGGAATCGACTGCAGCAATTGCTTGGCCCCTGTGGGGCACAGAATGTGCATGTCATTGGCAATTTCGGGGACTTCTCTTCAATAGCCATTCGCGATGGCATCGCAGCGTGGGTGAATGGAACTGTCGCCATTACTTGCGATGCCTGGGATGGTTTTGAAATAGGCGCGAACGGCACATTCCGCAGTCTCACCTACGAGGAAAACAATACCGACGGTGACGGCGCGTTCAGCATTCCTGCCAATCTGTAATGACTGAAGCAGAGGCTTGTGTCAGTCACGCAAGGCGACGCAGGCCACATCGCCTGAAAATCGAATGAGAGCGGGGGGCTGGCACGGGTGGCGGATCGAAAGCAGGCATGTGGTGCCCTTGATTCGCATGTCTTTGAAATTCATGCCGTGACAATGCGTCAGCATTGTGCAGGTCCGTTGGCTGCAGACTGCCAGTAGCCGGGGTAGAACACTCTGCCAGCTGGGCCAGGGAGCAAAGGGTTATTGGTCGCATGGGCATCAATTTTTGCTGACATTGGGTACGTGTTTGTCATAATCTGGTGTCTTCACCATTGCGCAGAAGGGCATGCCCCGTGCTCCCCTGGATCATGAAGCTGAAACGTGTGGCGAGCGCCCTTGCCGCTACCCTGCCAGTGCTGTTGGCAGCAGGATGCGCAGCAGATGATGGCATGCGCATCGTGAAGACCGCGAAGATGGGAGGGTTCGCCGGGTATACGGTCAACGAGATCGTGGCCATGCCCGACCAGGGTTTCGTGCTGGCCGGACAGCGCAGTCAGCGAGGCTGGGCCAGCAAGGTGGATGCCGATGGTCGCGAGCTGTGGCGCTATGTCGAGCCTGACTATGGCATCGACCGCCCACATGGCCGGATTTGTGGCGCAGTCGCGGGCGAAAACGGCAGTGTCTGGCTTTGCGGAGCACCTATTTATCCCCCGACCAGGACAGAATTCCGACAACCTGCCGGCTTGACGCATATCGATGCATCCGGAAAGGTGCTTGCGGAGCTTCGCCTGACACCAGAGAGCTTGTCTGCCCCATTCAGATCGTTCTTTGCCCGCTGTGTGGACTGGAATGGTGGCATCGTCGTAGTCGGGGAAGTCAACATGGGGCTGCCGGCATCGAGGACAGGTCCATCATATTACTGGATCCTGTTTATGGACAAGCAGGGCCACAAGCAGTGGGAAGAACTGCAGCCCTATCACTTGGGGAATCTGGATATTTTTTTGCAGGCCGCCGTTGCCAATGACGGTGATCTGATTATCACGGCAACGGATCCGAACAAAGGTGAAACGGAAGTTACACGGATCGGTCCTTCCGGCAAGTTGGTTGCACAACGTACCTGGCCTGGCCTATGGAAATGGATTCATGCTCTGGGAAAGCCAATGGGGCCCCGTTGGATAAAAGAGCCTGGCAGCATATCCGTCAATGCGCTGAGGACAGCCAGCCGGCAGCTTGAGCCAAAAGATTTCAAGCCTATTAACGCCGTTGATGAAGGCTATCGAGCCACCGCTATATATGCCAATGACCGTTCTGTCTGGTTGTTCAACATGCGGCGATCTCTATTTGGTTATCAGGCACATATTTCCCAGTTGAAGAACAGTGAAAATTACCGTGAACTGAAGCTTAGCAAACCTGAGGTAACCTGGATTGACACGGCAGTCCCCACAAAAAATGCGGGAGAATTTTTAGTTGCGGGAGCATTGAATGCAATGGTTCCTGACAATCGGAACCATGCTATTGGCCTGTTCTGGATTCAAACTCAATCTAAAAAATAGGGAATTTCATTACTGGCCACGTTTTGACCTTCCCCCTGCAGGCATGCCAGGCATACGTCATGCATGAACCTCGTCCAGCAGGCTCTAATGGAAGCCAGGCGCAAATGGCAGGCTGCGTGGCATATCAGAAGGTGAGAAAACAAAAAAGCCCTGAAAAATCAGGGCTTTTTCGCTGTGCTCTGGCGGAGGCGGTGAGATTCGAACTCACGGACGGCGCGAACCGTCGCTGGTTTTCAAGACCAGTGCCTTAAACCACTCGGCCACACCTCCGGGGAAGGCGCCGCAGTATACCCGTGGCGGCGCCGGATCGCCAGTGGCGCGGGGGGTTAACGGGCGCTGGCTGGCCAGACAAAGGTCAGGTGGCGGCTGCCTCTGGCCGGAATGGTCACGTTCTGGCTGCGGGCTGCGCCATCCAGCGTGGCCTCGACGCGATAGCTGCCCGGTGGCAGCTTCACCAGCATGAACGGGCCGCTGCTGTTGGCCGCGAACACTTTCTTGCCCTTGGCGGTGCGGATGGCAATGTCTACGTCGGCAACAAACACGCCGCCGGTGCGGGACGCCTGTGCCAGTTCGATGGTCAGGGGATAGTGGCGGGCCGCGGCCTTGATGGCGGCAACTTCGTCACTGCCGATACCGCCGCTGATATAGGCGATATTGTCAGCCTGCTGTACCGGCGGCAGGGCGCCGTCGTCGGCCAGCGCAGTGGCTGACAGCAGGGAGCCGGCCACAAGGGCGGCGAGAAGCGATTTGCTAGTGGATTTCATCATGCGTAGTCCTTTTCATGCGGGGTGATTGGACTCGCCGGCGCGGGGGAAGCCATCGGCTTCGCGACCGGCACAAACTGGCCGGGGGCCGGACCATGCATGCAATGCGGGGAAGCGGTCCGTGACACCCGGGCACGTAGACACTACATGGAGACGGCAGGGGCCGATCTCAAGCCCTGACCGGTATCCGGTCGCGATCGCCGAAGCGCAGGTTCAGCATCAGGGCGGCAAGCATGACGGCAGCACCGGCCAGCAGGCGTGGCAGATTGGCGTCGCTGTGCCAGAGCAGCAGGTTGATCAGCAACCCGGCCGGGATGTGCATATTGTTCATGATGCCGAGCGTGCCGGCATCAACCAGGCAGGCGCCCTTGTTCCACAGATAAAAGCCCAGCGCCGATGCGCCCAGTCCCATGAACACCAGCACGCCCCATTGCGTGGCATCGGTCGGCAGCCGGGCCGGATTGCCGAACGCCAGGTACGACGGCAGGGCAACCAGCAGCGCACCGGCAAAGAAGAAGCCGAAGGTGCGGTGCTGCGGCTGGCCGCTCGGGTAGCGCGCCACCAGGTGCTTGTAGCCGACCTGGCCGGCGGCAAAGGTCAGATTGGCCAGTTGCAGCAGCAGAAAACCGGTGAGGAAGTGGCCGCTGAGATTGTCGTAGCGGATGATCAGCGAGCCGAGCACGGCGGCGATGGCCGAGGCGGTGGCCCATGGTGAAAAGCGGCGGGCGAGGGCATCGTTGATCAGCGTGATGTAGACCGGGGTGAAAATGGTGAACAGCAGCACTTCCGCCACGCTCAGAAAACCGTAAGCACGATACAGCAGCAGATAGGTGATGCCGAACTGCATTGCGCCGGCCAGCACGGTGCCGACAATAAAGGGGCGCGGTACGCCGCGCCAGCGCAGAAAGGGCAGAAAAGCCAGCCCGGCCAGCAGCACGCGGGTCAGCACGGCAAAGTCGCTGTCGACCCGGCCGGCCAGAAACACGCCGATCAGATTGAATGAAACGGCCCAGAGCAGGGTGACGAAAACCAGATAGCGCACAGTGGCATTACTCCGAAAAATCAGCCGGATCAACCGTCTGCCGGCGGTGGCAGGCCGCGCTGCCGGTGGGCATCGGCCAGATGTTCGCGCAGACAGGACGGGCACAGGCAACTGCTGCCGGCATCCGGTGGCAGGACCTGCGGCAGGTCGGCACACCAGCATCCGCCGGCCTGGCCGCCGCTGCCACAGGAGAAGCCGGCACCGCAGCGCGGGCAGAAGCTGTCCGCCGGCAGCGGTTCGGCAATCAGCCGTGCCCAGACCGCCCGTTGCTGTGCCGGCGTGCTGGTCGACCAGGCGGCGATTTCGTCACGGGTGCGCCGGCAACCGAGGCAATAGCGCCCGTCGGCATCGAGCTGGCAGCGCTGTACGCACGGGGACGGCACGGGGTCGGAAAAAGTGTCAGGCATGGCCGGCGGCGTGGAAGGACAAGGCTGCCATTCTACGCCAGCGCCAGCCACAGGCCGAACGGGACGAACACGATGCTGGCCAGGTTGCCGATCAGTACGATGGCGGCCATCCGGTCCGGCTCCTGGCGGTAGTGCTCGGCCATCAGGAAATTCAGCACCGCCGGTGGCAGCGAGCCGAACAGATAGACCTGTGCGCGCATTGCCGGGTCCAGTTGCAGCAACGGCACCAGCACCGCGGCGGCCAGCAAACCGGTCAGCGGGCACAGCACGGCGCCGAGCAGGCCGATACGCCAGCCGGACAGCCTGGCATCGACCATGCGTACTCCGAGCGCGAACAGCATCAGCGGGATGGTCACGTCGCCCATCATCTTGATGCCGATCATCAACGGTTCCGGCAGATGCAGATCGAAAATGCCGAACAGCAGCCCGGCAGCGGTGGCAATCACGATCGGGTTTTTCAGCAGGCCGGTAAAGCGGGTCTGGCGGCAGAAGACAAAGGCGCCCAGGGTGAAGTGCAGCAGGTTCGACACCACGAACAGCATCACCGAGGCATTGAATCCCTCGCGGCCAAAGGCCAGCAGCGCCAGCGGCAGGCCCATATTGCCGCAGTTGTTGAACATGGTCGGCGGCAGCAGTGTGCGCGGGCTGATGCCGGCCAGCCGGCTGACCGGCCACGCCAGCAGACCGGACAGGACGACGATGCCGATGGCGGCCGGAATCAGTTTCCAGTTCGCCGCCAGATCGAAATCGCGTGCGGCCAGCGCGGAGAACACCAGCATCGGCACGCAGATGTCCATATTGATGCGGTTGGTCGCGCTCATGTCCGGGCGGGCACGGCGGCCGTACAGCCAGCCGATCAGGATCATCAGCAGGACGGGAAGGATGATGGTGACGATGCGGACAAGCATTCGGGCAAGCCAGTTGACGGACCCCGGCATTCTATCCGCGCCGATCCGGTTGTTGTTGTCGGTCGACGCGTCCACAATAGCGCGTTTCGAGAACGACCCAAGGATCCCCATGCGCAAGCTTCGTACCCTGGCCACTGCCCTGATGTTCATCCCGCTGTTCGCCTGCGCGGTGGAAGGCGATGGCAATACGGCGGCGGTGAAGAAATCGTTCGAGCAGAAATTCCCGCAGCGGGAAGTGCAGTCGGTCAGTGCGTCGCCGGTCAAGGGCGTGTACGAAGTGGTGCTGGCCGGCCGCCAGATTGTCTACACCGACGCCAAGGTCACCCATCTGTTCGTCGGCGACCTGATCGACGTGCAGAACAAGAAAAGCCTGACCGAAGAGCGCATGGCTGCGCTGAGCAAGGTCAACTGGGCCGATCTGCCGCTGGAACTGGCGATCAAGGACGTGCGCGGCGACGGCAGCCGCAAGCTGGCGGTGTTCTCCGATCCGGACTGCCCGTTCTGCAAGCGGCTGGAACGCGACAGCCTGCCGGGTCTGAACAACGTCACCATCTACACCTTCCTGCTGCCGCTGACCGAGCTGCACCCGGACGCGATGAACAAGTCGAAGAAGATCTGGTGCAGCAAGGACCGGCTGGCGAGCTGGACCGGCGTCATGCGCGACGGCAAGGCGCTGACCGGCGACGGCAACTGCGATACCGCCGCACTGGACCGCATCCAGGCGCTGGGCAAGAAGCTGGGCGTGACCGGTACGCCGGCGCTGGTGTTCGGCAATGGCCAGCTGGTGGCCGGTGCGATCCCGCGCGACGACATCGACAAGCTGCTGTCGAGCAAGTAAGCATCCGCACATCAAGAAACCGTCCGGGGTTGCCCCGGACGGTTTTTTTTACTCCTTGTCCGTCGACCGGCGCATCTTCAGCGCCTGGGTGGCGGCGTGGCGGGCGTCGTCTTCGCTGTGCAGGTATTTGCGCGTGGTCTGGATGCTGGCGTGGCGCAGGTTCTGGCTGACGACCAGCAGCGGCACGCCGGCATCGAGCTGGTGCGAGGCCGAGGTGTGCCGCAACCAGTGGGTCGAGGCCGCTTCCAGCCGGCTGGCCAGATGGCGGTCATGGCTGCGGAACAGTGCGGCAGCGCGCAGGAACACCTGCTTGACGATCAGGTAGATCGCCGTCGGCGTCAGTGTGGTGTACTGGCCGCGCCCGATCACCCGGCACACCAGCGGTGTGGCCTCGCCCGGCAGCGGCAGCGGCGACAGGCCGAGGTGGCCGCGATAGCGTGCGAGCGCAGCGAGCAGGTCCTCGCTGACCGGGATGTCCCCGATCTTGTTGCCCTTGCCGAGCACCCGCCACCACCACAGCCCGTTGCGCTGGAAAATGTCGCCCATGGTGGCGCGCGCGACTTCCGAGCGGCGGACGCCGGACAGGTACAGCAGGTGGAACAGCCAGCGCGCGCGTTCGTAGTGTCGCTGCTCGCGCTCGGTTTCCATCGGCAGTTTCTCCAGGCTGTCGAGAACCGCCTCCCATACCTCGTGCTCGAAATAGCGCTCCAGCGGTGCATCGGCCATGACGCCGCGTGACTTGCGCCGCGACAGCGCCAGCGGATTGGCGTCCAGATAACCGGCGTCGTACAGGTATTTGAACATCGCACCGAGAATGACCAGCGCCTGCTTGATGCTGGACGGCTTCAGCGGACCGGTGAACGGCTTCCAGTCCGGATGGTCCTGCGGCCGGGCCGGGCCGGTCCATTGCGCTGCCGGCTGCGGATTGGCCAGAAAGCGCTGGTAGTCGAGCAGGTCCTCGCGGCGCAGCGTGCGCAGCTCGCGGCCGCGGTCCTGCGCCCACAGCAGCAGACGGCGCGATTCCTTGCGATAGTTGGTCAGGGTATGCGGCGAGTCCTCGAACTCGCGCAGCCAGGTGATGATGGCGGCGACGTCGTCGCGGGCTTCGATCAGCAGCGGCCGCTGGGCGCCTGCACGCGGGTCGTCGGTCACGACGGACCGGCGGCCATCGCCGGGCAGCAGCGATGGCGGGCGGCTCATGCCGGTGTTCCGTCATCGGACGCGTATTCGGTCCGCAGTCGTACCAGTTGCTGCTCCAGTGCCGCTTCGCGTGCGGCCTGTCGCTGCTCGCGCGCAGTGGCATCAAGCAGCCGCGCTTCCAGCTCGGCCTGGCGGGCCAGCTGCGCTTCGGCGCGCGCTTCCAGCAGGGCGCGTTCGCGTTCGCTGCCAAGCAGCCGCTCGTGCCAGTGGGTCTGTGCGCTGGCCAGTTCCTGGCGCAGATCGGCGATCAGGACATCCTGGCGCTTTTTTTCCTGCTCGTGTTCGAGCCGCTCGCGATCGGCCTGCTCGTACAGCATGGCACGCAGCCCTTCCAGCCGTTCATAGGCCAGCGCCTCGCGCTTCTCGCCATCGGTCACCGCCAGCGCCAGACGCTGTTCCGCCTGCCGTTCCTGCTCGGCCAGGGCGTCGGCGTGTCGCTGGGCGGCCGTCTGCAACTGTCCGGACAGGGTGTCGTGGTCGCGGCGGGCACGGTCCAGCGCGGCTTCCAGTTCCGCTACCTGCTGTGCCAGTCGTTCGCCGGCCTGTTGCTGTGCCAGCAGGGCGTCCTGCACGCGGGCCAGTTCTGCCTGCGCCTGCTGCCGGGCCGCGTCGGTATCGAGCAGCGCCGCTTCCTGGCGGGCGAACTCGCCGCGCAGGGCGTCGAGCTCGGCGCTGACTTCCTGTCGCAGTGTGTCGAGCTGGCGTTCCGCCTGCTCGCAGGCAGTCTGCCACAGCGTGTCCATGGCATCGCCGAGCACACCGGGCCAGTCCGGCCGGCGGGTGCTGGACGACACCCGGGCCAGGAACCACTGGCGCCAGGCCCGCAGCTCATTGTTGATGGTGGTGTTGGAGCCGGTGCCGAGGCGCTCGCGCACATTGACCACCGTGGGCCAGGTGCCTTCGGCCACCAGTTGCTGGGCAGTGGCGCGAATGCGCGAGGCAATATCGCTGGAGGGCATGGCGGGCAGGGTCATGGCGGGGCGGAAGACGGAATCGGGATGAACGAATTGTACGTTATTTAATGAGCGACATGATTTTCGTTACCCGGGCCGGCGGTGCCCGTCTGACCTGGCGCAGGCATTGCGCAGCCCGTTGCTGCCAAGGTCGCTGTTTGCGGCGACAATGCGCGGATGACAACACTCTGCATCCTGTACGCCGGTGGCACCATCGGCATGGTGCCGGGCAAGCAGGGCCTCGAGCCCCGTCCCGGCGTGATGAATGCGGCGCTGGCACCGCTGATTCCGGCCGGCATCGACTGGGAACTGGTCGAATATGCGCCGCTGATCGATTCGTCGAACGCGGCGCCGGCCGACTGGGGGCGGCTGGCGGCTGACCTGGCTGCACGCCGTGAGCGCTACGACGGCTTTGTCGTGCTGCATGGCACCGACACGCTGGCGCACACTGCCTCCGCGCTGGCCTTTCTGCTGCCGGGCTTCGGCAAGCCGGTGGCGGTGACCGGCTCGATGCGGCCGCTGTTCGAGCCCGGCTCGGACGCGCCGGCCAATGTGGCGCTGGCGATCGCTGCCGCCAGCCACGACCGGCTGGCCGAAGTGGTGGTGCCGTTTGCCGGGCGGGTATGGCGCGGCTGCCGGGTCCGCAAGGCCGACAGCGCCAGTGATGACGCCTTTGTCGCCCCGAATGATGCCCCGCTGTACGCCGACGGACGGTGGTTTCCCGAACGCCTGCTCGCGGTGGACGCCGCCGGTTTCCGGCCGCGCGCGACCCGGCTCGACCGGGATGTGGCGCTGATCTGGCTGGCGCCCGGCGCCACCGTGACCGCCGCCGCGCAAACGCTGGCGCTGCCCGGGCTGGCCGGCGCGGTGCTGGTCGGCTATGGCGCCGGCAACGTGCCGGACCGGCTGGCGCCAGCACTGGCACAGGCTGCCGCCCGCGGTGTGGTGCTGGCCAGCGTGACCCAGGCCTGGCGGGGCGGGGTTGCCCCCGGCTGCTACGCGGCCAGTGCCGCGCTGGCCGCTGCGGGTGCGGTGCCATGCGGCGACATGACGCCGGAAGCGGCCCTGGCCAAACTGACCGTGCTGCTGTCCGACCTGGACGATGCGGGCGCGGTGCGGGCGGCAATGGCTGCCGTGGCCTGCGGCGAACGCCGGGCCGATGCCTGAAGCAGGCGACCCCCGTCGGCCGTTTCCCTTTAAAATTCGCATCCGGGCCGCCATCTACCGTTGCGGTGGCCCATGATGATCAGACAGGACCGTAATGAATCAGACTTTTACCCTTTCCGGCGAATACATCGCCTTGTGCGACCTGCTGAAAGTATGTGGCGTGGTCGATTCCGGTGGCGCAGGCAAGCTGCTGGTGGCGCAGGGTGACGTTCGCGTCGACGGACAGGTCGAACTGCGCAAGACCTGCAAGATCCGCGCCGGTCAGCGGGTCAGCGGTGACGGCTTCTCGATCCGGGTCGAGGGCGCCACGGCGTGAATCCCGTGGTCGACGATCCGGAACCCTTGCCGCCGGAACCGCCTGGCGACAATGAATGCTGCGAGTCCGGCTGTGAGCGCTGCGTGTGGACCGTCCATGCCGAGGCGATGGATGCATGGCGGGCCGCGCATGCGGAATGGAAGCTGCGCGAACTGGAGCGTGAACTGCAGGCCGGCGAGTGACGGCGCTTTCGTCGTCATGCCCGGCGCTGTTAACATGTTGATCTTTACGCCCTTCACCCTGGCCGCATGATTCCCCTCGACCTGCATTGCCACTCCACCGCCTCGGACGGCGCCCTGAGCCCGACCGATCTGGTGACGCGCGTCGCCGGTCGTGGCGGACGCGTGCTGGCGCTGACCGATCACGACTGCACCGCAGGCCTGGCCGAGGCGCGCGCGACGGCCGCCGCGCACGGCATCCGCTTTATCAATGGCGCGGAAGTCTCGGTGACCTGGCGCAAGCGGACGCTGCATATCGTCGGTCTTGGCATCGATCCTGATTGCCAGGTTCTGGCCGACGGCCTGTACTCGATCCGCCATGGTCGCGTCGACCGCGCCCGTGAAATGGCGGCTGACCTGATCCGGGTCGGCATCGACGATGCCTTTGCCGGTGCAATGCGTTTTTGCAGCAATCCGGAAATGATCGGCCGTACCCATTTCGCCCGCTATCTGGTGGAAAGCGGCAAGGCCAAGGACACCCAGCAGGTGTTCAAGCGCTATCTGGTCGAAGGCAAGCCGGGCTTCGTGCCGTTCGAATGGGCGGCGCTTGGCGATGTGGTCGGCTGGATTCGCGCGGCAGGCGGCATTGCCGTCATTGCCCACCCGGGTCGCTACAAGATCGGCAAGCGGCTGATGCTCGAACTGGTCGAGGAATTCAAGGCTGCCGGCGGCGAGGGCATCGAGGTGGTCAGCGGCAGCCATTCGGCCAGCGAGATTCCCCAGTTCGCCCATCTGGCCCGTTCGCAGGAACTGCTGGCGTCCAGCGGCAGCGATTTCCATGCGCCGGGCGAAGGCGGGCGCGATGTCGGCTATACGCTGCCGTTGCCGGCGGGTTGCGTGCCGGTCTGGGAACGGCTTGGCATCGTTGCCGGCGACTATGAAAAATAGTCCTGCGGCGGCGCATTCGCACCGTCGTCCCTACTGAATACATACCGAAGAAAATGGCACAGTTCTTTTCCATTCATCCCGAAACGCCGCAAGGACGCCTGATCCGCGATGCGGTGAAGATCCTGCGCGAAGGCGGGGTGGTCGCCTATCCGACCGATTCCTGTTATGCGCTGGGCTGCCGGCTGTCCGACAAGCAGGCGATGGAACGCATCATCGCCATCCGCCAGCTCGACCTGCGCCACCATTTCACCCTGGTCTGTCGCGACCTGTCCGAACTCGGCACCTATGCCAAGGTCGACAACGCCACCTACCGGCTGCTGAAGGCGGTCACGCCGGGGCCCTATACCTTCATTCTGCAGGCGACAAAGGAAGTACCGCGCCGCACGCTGCACCCGAAGCGGCAGACCATCGGCCTGCGCGTGCCCGACCATCCGGTCGCGCTGGCGATGCTGGAGGAAATGGGCGAGCCGATCCTGTCCTGCACGCTGATGCTGCCGGGCGACGACCTGCCACCGACCGATCCGTACGAAATCCGTGACGTGCTGGACAAGCAGCTCGACGCCATCATCGACGGCGGCTACTGCGGCGTGGAGCCGACCTCGGTCATCGACCTGACTTCCGGCGCGCCGGAACTGATCCGCGCCGGTGCCGGCAAGCTTGCTGCCTTCGGCCTCAGCGCCGCCTGACCCTGTTGCCCGGCCGGAGCCCGCTCCGGCCGACCCTTGCCAGAACTGACCGTTCGCCGGGAACTCCATGACCGACTACGCCGACCTGATCCAGAAAATCGCCATCTATGCGCTGCCGGTGCTGTTTGCCATCACCGTGCACGAGGCCGCGCACGCCTATGCGGCCAAACGCTACGGCGACAATACGGCCTTCATGCTCGGGCGCATGACGCTGAATCCGCTTAAACACATCGACCCGATCGGCACCGTGCTGCTGCCGATGCTGTCGCTGGCGCTCGGTGGCTTCCTGTTTGGCTGGGCCAAGCCGGTGCCGGTCAATTTCTCCGCGCTGCGCAACCCGAAGCGGGACATGCGCTATGTGGCGCTGGCCGGTCCGCTGGCCAATCTGCTGATGGCCATCGTCTGGGCGCTGATGTACAAACTGGCGCTTTATACCGACGGCTATTTCACCGACCCGCTGATGCTGATGGCCTCGGGTGGCGTGGCGATCAACGTCACACTGATGGTGCTGAACCTGATTCCGATCCCGCCGCTCGATGGCGGGCGCATCCTGGTCAGCCTGCTGCCGCCGCGCCAGGCCTATACCGTGTCGCGCATCGAGCCGTACGGCATGTGGATCCTGATTGCGCTGCTGTTTACCGGCGCCCTGTCGGTGATCATGCGACCGTTCCAGGCACTGCTCTATAGTTTCCTCAACCTGTTCATCTGACCCGCAAAGAGAGTCTCCTCCCTTCATGTACCCCGAACGCGTTCTATCGGGCATGCGCCCGACCGGCAGCCTGCACCTTGGCCATTATCATGGCGCCCTGAAAAACTGGGTGCGGCTGCAGTCCGAGTACGAGTGCCTGTTTTTCGTTGCCGACTGGCATGCGCTGACCACCAGCTACGAGGATCCGTCGATCATCGGCCGCAGCACCTGGGACATGGTCATCGACTGGCTTGCCGCCGGCGTGGACCCGTCGCGGGCCACGCTGTTCATCCAGTCGCGGGTACCGGAACACGCCGAGCTGCATTTGCTGCTGTCGATGATCACGCCGCTGTCGTGGCTGGAACGGGTGCCGACCTACAAGGACCAGATCGAAAAACTGTCGCACAAGGATCTCGGCACCTACGGCTTCCTCGGCTATCCGCTGATGCAGTCGGCCGACATCCTGATCTATCGCGCGACCTTCGTGCCGGTCGGCGAGGACCAGATCCCGCATATCGAGATTACCCGCGAAGTCGCCCGCCGCTACAACCATATCTACGGGCGCGAAGCCGGCTTCGAAGAGAAGGCCGAGGCCGCCATCCGCAAGATGGGGCCGAAGCGCGGCAAGCTGTACGAGGAACTGCGCACCCGCTACCTGCAGGACGGTGACGAGGAAGCGCTGGAATCGGCGCGCGCGCTGCTGGCCGATACGCAGAACCTGAGTCATGGCGACCGCGAACGGCTGTTCGGCTTCCTGGAAAACAAGGGCAAGGTGATCCTGGTCGAGCCGCAGACGCTGCTGACCGAGGCTAGCCGGCTGCCGGGCCTGGACGGACAGAAAATGTCGAAGAGCTACGGCAACGGCATCTTCCTGCGCGAAGAACCGGACAGCGTCGGCCGCAAGATCCGCTCGATGCCGACCGATCCGGCCCGCGTGCGCCGCACCGACCCGGGTACGCCGGAGAAATGCCCGGTCTGGCAATTGCACCAGGTCTACTCGACCGACACGACCCGTACCTGGGTCCGCGAAGGCTGTACCAGCGCGGGGATCGGCTGTCTGGACTGCAAGCAGCCGGTGATCGATGCCGTGCTGGCCGAGCAGCAGCCGATGTTCGAGCGCGCGCAGCCGTATCTGGATGACCCGTCGCTGGTGCGCAGCATTGTCGCCGACGGCTGCGAACGGGCACGCAAGCTGGCGCAGGACACCATGCGCGACGTGCGCGAGGCCATGGGTCTGGGCTACCAGTAATCACGGGGGCCGGCGTGCACGCCGGCCGGGAGGAGAAGTCTTGAGCGCACCGCTGCAACTGCCGCTGGCCCTGGTGTTCGGCGAGCCGGTCACCGAGGCGCCGCAGGACCTGTTCATCCCGCCGGATGCGCTGCGCGTCATCCTCGAAAGTTTCGAGGGGCCGCTCGACCTGCTGCTGTACCTGATCCGCAAGCAGAACCTGAACGTGGTCGACATTCCGATGGCGCGCATCACCGCGCAGTACATGGAATACATCGAGACCATGCTGACGGCGCGGCTGGAACTGGCCGCCGAGTACCTGCTGATGGCGGCGCTGCTGATCGAAATCAAGTCGCGCATGCTGCTGCCGAAGCCGCCGTCCGAACTGGAAAATGAAGTCGAGGACCCGCGCGCCGAACTGGTGCGCCGGCTGCTTGAGTACGAGCAGATGAAGCTGGCGGCACTGGAACTCGACCGGTTGCCGCAGGCCGAGCGCGACTTTGCCTGGCTGGCGATCCTGGTCGAGCAGAGCGCGGAAAAACGCCTGCCGGAGATCGGCGTCGCCGACCTGAAGCAGGCGTGGATGGCCATTCTCGCCCGTGCCCGCCATCACAAGCATCACCAGATCCAGCAGGACGAGCTGTCGGTGCGTGAACAGATGAGCGCCATGCTGCGCATCCTGGCGCTGAAACCGTTTGTCGAATTCGGCGAACTGTTCGTGCCGGAGCTCGGCGTCAGCCATGTGGTGGTCAACTTCATCGCCATGCTGGAACTGGCGAAGGAGGGCATGGTGGTCATCAGCCAGGACCAGGCCTATGCCCCGATCTACGTGCGACTGTCGGTGCAGCCGGTGGCGCGCGCGGCCGGCTGAGCCCGGCCGGTCGCTGACGGGCTGTCCGGGCCGGCATCGTCCGGCCAGTCCATGTCCCGCGTGTCGCCCATCATGAACGGCCGGTTCGCGTCCATGGCCGCACGCAGGTAGTCCCACAGCGCGGCGACACGGGCCAGGTGGCGGCGCTCCTGCGGTGCCACGATCCAGAACTGGCGCACTACCTGGACGTCGTGCGCCAGCACCGGCAGCAGGCTGTCGCTGTGGCTGGCGAGAAAACACGGCAAGACCGCCAGCCCGAAGCCGCGCTGGGCCGCGGTGAACTGGGCGATCACGCTGCTGCTGCGCACATTCAGCCGCGCGCCGGGCGCGATATCGCCGAGATAGCGCAATTCCTCACTGAACAGCAGGTCGTCGGCGTAACCGATGAGCGCGTGCGCTGCCAGATCGTCGCGCTGGCGGATCGGCGCATGGCGTTCCAGATAGCCGGCAGTGGCATACAGGCCGAGCCGGTAGTCGGTCAGCTTGCTGACGATATACGGGCCACTCTGCGGCCGCTCGATCGAGATCGCCACATCGGCCTCGTGCTTGGACAGATTGACGAAGCGCGGCACCGGCAGGACATCGGCGGCGATCTGCGGATGGCGATGGCAGAAGTGCGCCAGCAGCGGCGCCAGTACATAACTGCCGAAGCCCTCGGTCGCCCCGACCCTGACCCGACCGAACAGCTGCCGGTCATGGCCGGCGACATGTTCCGTCGCCTGCTGCAGGGTGCTTTCCATCTGCCGCGCGTATTCCAGCAACTGGTAGCCCTGCGGCGTCAGCGCCGCGCCCTGGTTGTTGCGCTCGAACAACTGGCTGCCCAGCTGCTGCTCGAAACGGCGCAGCCGCCGCGACACCGTCGAGTGGTCCATGCCCAGCCGCCGCGCCGCCTGTACCAGCGTCTCGCTGCGGGCAATCTCCAGAAAGACACGCAGATTGTCCCAGTCCATCTTCTGTCTCCCTTTATGCGGCGCTGCAATATGAGGCCCGCTGTGCATTTTTGCACAGTTGCATTGGCTGTGTGCCTATTGTCCAACAATCCGGCAACCCCTAGTATCGACCTGCCTGCCCAAGGCGGCGACGCCACGCCATTCCGCTCCGGCAGAGAGCAAGCCGGCGTCGCCAGGAGACAGCGCACTGCTGATGCAGCGCGCCCACAGGAGGAGATCACATGAATGGTATCCCGCACGCGGTGGCCCTGTGCCGCCGGTCCCTCGTCGCCAGTGCGCTGGCCTGCGCCTTTGTCGCCGCGCCGGCCCTGGCACAGATTCCCGGCAACACCGTCCGCCTCGGCGTGCTGACCGACATGTCCGGCAACTATGCCGGCATGGGCGGCAAGGGCTCGGTCATTGCCGCCAATATGGCGATCGAAGACTGCCTGAAGGCCGAATGCAAGGGGCTGAAGATCGAGCTGCTGTCGGCCGATCACCAGAACAAGGCCGATGTCGCCGCAGCCAAGGCGCGCGAGTGGATCGACCGCAACAAGGTCAATGCGCTGGCCGACCTGACCAACTCGGCGGCCGCGCTGGCCATCCAGAAGCTGGCGCTGGACAAGGGGGTCATCGCGCTGTACAGCGGCCCGGCCACTACCCGGCTGACCAATGAGGACTGCTCGCCATACGGCTTCCACTGGATGTTCGACACCTATTCGCAGGCGGTCGGCACGGCGGCGGCGCTGACCCGGCTCGGGCAGAAGTCATGGTATTTCGTCACCGTTGACTACGCATTCGGCCAGTCGCTGGAGCAGGACGCCGGCGACGTGGTGAAAAAGCTCGGCGGCACGGTGGTCGGACGCATCCGCCATCCGCTGAATACCAATGATTTTTCGTCGTACCTGATGCAGGCGCAGGCGTCGAAAGCCCAGGTGATCGGTCTGGCCAGCGGCGGCCAGGACACGGTCAACGCGATCAAGCAGGCGCGCGAATTCGGTGTCGGCAACAGCCAGAACCAGCGGCTGGCCGCCTTGCTGCTGTTTCTGTCCGACGTGCATGCGCTCGGTCTGAAGACCGCGCAGGGGCTGACCTTTGCCGACGGCTTCTACTGGGATTTCGATGAGCGCACGCGTGCGTTCTCGAAGCGCTTCGAGGCCCGTTTCAGCGGCAACAAGCCGACCATGGTCCAGGCCGGCGTGTACTCCAGTGTCTATCATTACCTGAAGGCGGTCGCCGCCAGCCAGAGCGTGGATGCGGCCACTGTGGCGAAGAAAATGCGCGAAATTCCAATCAGCGACCCGGTGATGCGCAATGCGTCCATCCGGCCCGACGGGCGGGTGATCCACGATATGTACCTGTTCCAGGTCAAGACGCCGGCCGAGTCGAAGGCGCCGTGGGACTACCTGAAGCTGGTGACCCCCATTCCGGCCCGGCAGGCATTCAAGCCGCTCGATCCCGGCGCCTGCAAGCTGCTGAAACCTGTCTGATCCGGCCGTTCCCCGGCGGAGAAGGCGGGGAACGTGCGACCCTTCATCAAGGAGAGCCCCAATGAGTTCGTCCAGCATTCCGAACATCCCGCTGTTTATCGGCGGCCTGCCGGTCCAGTCGAAAACCACCGAGTGGCGCGATGTCGTCGACCCGGCCACCCAGGAGGTGGTCGCCCGCGTGCCGTTCGCGACCGGGGACGAAGTCCGGCTGGCCATCAGCAATGCCCGCGATGCGTACGCCAGCTGGCGGCAGACCTCGCTCGGCCAGCGCATGCGCATCATGCTGCGGCTGCAGCAACTGATTCGCGACAATGTCGGGCCGCTGTCCAGCCTGATCACCCGCGAGCACGGCAAGACCCTGCCGGATGCCGAGGGCGAAGTCATGCGCGGACTGGAGGCAGTCGAGCATGCGTGCGCGATCACCACCCTGCAGCAGGGCGAGTTGGCCGGCAATGCCGCCGGGGGCGTCGATGTGTACACCCGGCTGCAGCCGCTCGGCGTGGGCGCCGGCATCACCGCGTTCAATTTCCCGGTCATGCTGCCGTGCTTCATGTTCCCGATGGCCATTGCCTGCGGCAACACCTTTGTGCTGAAGCCGTCCGAACAGGACCCGTCCTCGACCATGCTGCTGGTCGAGCTGGCGCACGAAGCCGGGCTGCCGCCGGGAGTGCTGAATGTGGTTCATGGCGGACCGGAAGTGGCCGGCATGCTGTGCGACCATACCGATATCAAGGCGCTGTCGTTTATCGGCTCGACCGCGGTCGGCACCCAGATCTACCGCCGTGCCAGCGATGCCGGCAAGCGGGTGCAGGCGATGATGGGCGCCAAGAACCACTGCGTGGTGATGCCGGACGCCAACGCGTCGCAGGCGATCAACCACCTGCTCGGTTCGGCGTTCGGCGCCGCCGGCCAGCGCTGCATGGCCAACTCGGTCGCGGTGCTGGTGGGGACCGCGCGCGACTGGCTGCCGGAAATCGCCGACCGCACCCGCGCCATGCGGGTCGGCCCCGGTACCGACCGCGAAGCCGACCTCGGCCCGCTGGTGTCGCCGGCGGCAAAGCGCCGGGTCGAGCAACTGATCGACAGCGGGGTGGAGCAGGGCGCGACGCTGCTGGTCGATGGTCGTGACTGCAAGGTCGACGGCTATCCGGACGGCAACTTCGTCGGGCCGACGCTGTTCGCCGGCGTCAGTGCCGATATGGACATCTATCACCAGGAAATTTTCGGCCCGGTGCTGTGCGTGGTCGAGGTCGACACGCTGGAGGAAGCGATCCGCTTCATCAACGCCAATCCGAACGGCAATGGTACGTCGATCTTCACCTCGTCCGGCTGGGCGGCGCGGACGTTCGAGCAGGATATTGATGTCGGCCAGGTCGGCATCAATGTGCCGATCCCGGTACCGGTCGCCTATTTCAGCTTTACCGGTTCGCGGGCATCGAAACTGGGCGACCTGGGGCCGAACGGCAAGCAGGCGGTGCAATTCTGGACCCAGACCAAGACCGTGACCGCGCGCTGGTTCGAGCCGGACGCCGATGCGGCGGGCCGCATCAACACCACCATTTCCATGCACTGAGCCGGAGTCTCGTCATGTCACACACCATCGCTTTTATCGGTCTGGGCAATATGGGTCTGCCGATGGCCAGAAACCTGCTGGCGGCCGGGCATGCCGTGCGCGGCTTCGACCTGGTCGCCGCCGCGCTGGAGCAACTGGCCGCGGCCGGCGGACAGATCGCGGCATCGGTCGCCGATGCCGTGGCCGGCGCGGATGTGGTCATCACCATGCTGCCGGCCAGCAAGCATGTCGAACAGTGTTATCTGCCGGCGGGCGGCATCCTCGACACCGCCGCACCCGGCACGCTGCTGGTCGACTGCTCGACCATTGCCCCGGACAGCGCGCGCCGGGTGGCGGAACAGGCGGCCGAACGCGGCTTCGACATGATCGATGCGCCGGTGTCCGGCGGGACGGCCGGGGCCCGCGACGGCAAGCTGACCTTCATGGTCGGCGGTGACGCTGCCGCACTGGAGCGGGCGCGGCCACTGCTGGAGATCATGGGGCGGGCGGTGTTCCATGCCGGTGGCCATGGCGCCGGCCAGGCGGTGAAAGTCTGCAACAACATGCTGCTCGGCATCCAGATGATCGGCACCTGCGAGGCCATCCGGCTTGGCATCGCCAACGGGCTCGACCCGAAGGTGGTGTCGGAGGTGATGCGCCAGAGCAGCGGCCACAACTGGGTGCTGGACGTCTATAACCCGTGTCCTGGCGTGATGGAGGGCGTGCCGGCGTCGCGCGACTACGGTGGCGGGTTCGGTGTCGATCTGATGCTGAAGGACTTGGGTCTGGCCGAACAGAGCGCGCTGGCCAGCCAGGCCTCGACGCCGATGGGCGCGCTGGCGCGCAATCTGTTCGATCTGCACAGCAAGAACGGGGCCGGCGGACTCGATTTTTCCAGCATTTTTCGTATGCTGGGCCGACAGGATCCGTCCTGACCCCGGTCGTCTCACCGTTCGTCGCAGAAAAAACTGTTCCTGCAGGTCTTTTCCTGCAGGGCAGTTTTTTTGCTTTTACAATCAGCTTGTTGACCTTTTTTTGCCACAAACTTGCCAAATTGCAATCTGTCGTCTACGCCGCGCGGCAAAATGATAAAATCGGCTATGTAATTTGCATCTGCATTGAAAAATGACGGATCGCAACAAAAAAACCACTTTGCTTGCGGAGCAGCAAAAATTTCCGGCAGCAACTATGGTGAACTTCGCTTGACTAAGACAAATCCTACGCGCGAGTATCCAAATTCGGGCCGGGACCGGATCCGCTTGAGCCCAGGGCAGGGCGTCCGGTCGCTGAACAGACGGACGGCCTCCGACTGTATGCCGCTTCGCAACCGCCAGAATGCTGAAATATGAAAACAATTGATGAGTCGATTTCCTCGCTGGACTTTCCTGCCCTGGAAAAGGTCGAACCCCGGCACCCCGCCCGGAAAGCGAAGGAAGTGTTCTCCACCGACCACTGTCGTTATTTCACCGAGCGTGATTTCGAACGCATTCTGGAAAATCTGGACGGTCTGCGCGCCCAGGTGTTCCCGCCGGAAGTGCCCGGCGAGCTGATCGAGCAGCCGAGCAGCCAGCAGTTCCCGTCGGTGTGCCTGATCGGGCTCGGGCGTTGCGGCTCGAACATCGCGGTCGACGTGGCCTCGCTGGTCTACAACGCGCGCAAGTTCTACCTGAACGAATTCAATGCCGAGGAAAAGCAGCCGGTCGAGAAGGAATACCGCCCGGTCAGCTGGATCCGCCGCAATCTGCTGATGTCGCCGAACCGGGCTGCCAAGCCGGTGTTCCTGATCGAACCGATGGTGATGCTCGGTGACCTGGACAAGGACATCAAGGGCCGCATCCACCTGTCGCGCAAGGGCGAGCAGAGCGGTTTCCTCGAAGACTACAACAAGATGAAAATCATGGACCTGTCCGAGGTCCATGCCGGCGGCGCCGGCAACGCGCCGATTCTCGGCCAGTACCTGGCCAAGATCATCCTGAACAAGGATACCCAGCACTTCTCGAACGCCGACTGGAAATTCATCCACTCGTACCTGATCGACTCGTGCGGGATAAAGGCCAACCAGTCGCGACTGTATTTCTACATTTTCAGTGCAGGCGGCGGCACCGGTTCCGGCATGGCGTCCGAATTCGGCCTGGCGCAGCAGTATGCGTACATGAGCAAGACTTTCGACACCCGGACCGAGTCCGAGGACGAAGGCAACCGCGGCTACTCGTTCGTGTTCGAGCCGATCTTCACCAGCAGCATCTGCATCCTGCCGAACATCTCCGACAGCCGGGTCGAAGTGTCCGAGGCGCTGCATATCAATGCCGGTCGTCTGCTGTGCAAGTATCTGTCCGAAGAGTGGGACTTCTCGTACAACTTCGACACGGAAGAGTCGAACGCCGAAAGCGTGATGCGCCGCATGCGGCCGTGGAACGCCATGATGCTGATCTCCAACGACATCATGCGTTACGCCGAGGAAAGCGACGACGGCAACATCCAGAACATCGACGTGAACGCCATGGAGCGTCACGCCAACCAGTACATCTCGCAGCAGATCTTCAACATCCTGACTGCGCAGGCGGTGACGACCGACTACGACCAGAACTATTTCCGTCGTGCCGGCATCGACATCGGCGAAACCATCCGCCTGGATGCCAACGACCTGTTCATGAGCCTGGCCGGCCCGGTCGCCGTGGCCTATGCCGAATCGGTGGTGCCGGAACTGCCGGCCACCGCGCTGGACGGCGAGCCGCTGCGACTGGATATCGACGACCTGTTCTTCCGCTCGATCGACCTGCCGCACTTCAACCGCGCGACCCAGGCGATCGAAGGCATCAGCCTGCTGCCGATCGAATCGGACCGCTATCGTGCCGCGCTGGACGAGTACAAGCGCTCCGGCTACGACGCGACCAAGCTCAGCGACCTGTTCTTCTTCAAGAACTGCTCGTCGGTGGTGTCGATCGTGTCGCTGCCGAAGGGCTACAAGCTGTCGTACATGGACCTGAACCGGCTGAAATCGCACCTGAACAGCCTGTTCCCGAACACCACGCTGAAGCGCTATGCGCTGGTGATCGGGGCGTCGGCCAATCTGTCGCTGACCACGCTGGTGGTCAAGAGCGCCTGCCTGAGCGACGACTTCCTGACCCTGTTCGTGGCCTTTATCAAGCGCTGCTTCGCTCACGACCAGTATCGCTACGACGAGAGCCTGGACAATGCGATCCTCGACTTCATCAAGGCCGAGGAATTCGACGAGTCGGCGGTCGATTCGATGCTGCACGAGTACGAGAACCCGGCCAAGATCCTCGATACCAACTGGTATGCGATCAAGCCGATGTACGAAAAGAAATATCGCGAACTGATCCGCGACCAGAGCAAGTTCGTGTCGATCAACGATATCCGTCTGACGCGCGAGAACGTGAAGAAGGCGATCAAGTACCTGCGCGAGATCTACCGCCACCGCATCGGCAAGACGCGGGTCGTGTCGCTGAACGACTACGGCCTGCCGATCCCGTCGTCCTCCGGCCACTGAGTCTCCGCTTCCCGCCACCCGGACAACGGCTGTGCCCTGGCACAGCCGTCAGACTGCTGATAAAGGTGGGCGCCAACGTTCACAGTGGCGTTGGTACATGCCCGACTGACAGAATCTGCCGTGAGCACGGCAGTCTGCCTGATCGAATCCTGCCTCTTCCGTCCCCGCCGCCGCGGGGAAACCTCGCTTCGCTCGTCCGTTCTTTGCGGGCAAGGTTTATGGACAGTCTGACGGCAGTGCCCTGGCACCGCCGTTTTCTTCCATCATTCCTGCGGAATGGCGATTTTGCCCGTGATATCATCCGCGCATGATCCGATTGCCGATTTCCCGACTCCTGATTCACGCACCGTCATACCGCTGTCTGCTGCTTGCTGCCGGGCTTGGTGCGACCGCGGCATGCAGCAAGACGCCGGAGGCCAGCCCGCCGGCCGACGCGTTTGCCGTCAGTGCCGAACGCACCTGTCGCAACGCGATAGAAGCCAATACCCTGACTGCCGGCGGTCTGGGCGAGAACCTGCTGCATTCGCCATTCCGCGTTCGCAGTCTGGGCCGGGACCGCTACGCGGTCGAGGCCAGCTACTCGATGGCGCTGCCGAACAGCGAGCTGCGCAAGATGAGCGTCGTCTGTGAAGTCAGTGACAAGGGGCGCACGCTGGATCGTTTTTCCTCGACCTCGGCATCCTGACCCGCAGCCCCGGTCGGGGCTGGACTCCTATTCTTCCGGCACGGCGACCGGCGGCGCGATGCCGTCGTAGGCATCGCCCACCCGCAGGCAGGCTTCGATCTCGACGCCCAGCAGCTTGCTGTAGCTGCGGATGATGCCGACCACATAGACCCACTCCGGCAGGCGCGTCTCGTCGCCGGCCTCCAGCGCGGCGATCTGCGACTGCGAACGGTGCATCGCCGCGGCGACCTGGGCAAGGGTGTAGCGCTGCTGCTCGCGTGCCTCCCTGAGCTGGTTGCCGATACGTGCCACGAGTTCGCTTTGTGTCTGCATGGGAGAGGGGTCCGCGGTCAAATGGGGGAAGCCGGCTGCACTGCCGGGGAGTGGCAGTGCGCAGGCGGGACGAATTATCAGCTATGCATACGGTCTGGAATTTGCGCCAGATTCAATGTCACCCACATTATGAACGAGCCGGACGCTTCAGGCCCGTTTCGCGTGCCGGCAGCAACTGTCGGCACGCGGCGGGTCAGCGGATGGTGCCGTCCAGCGTGGTCAGCGCGCGATAGTATTCCGGCCGCCGATCGCGGAATACTCCCCAGGCGCGGCGCTTGGCGGCAATGGCGTCGAGGTCGAAAGTGTGGACCAGCACCTCGCGACGGTCAGCGGAGGCTTCCGCCACCAGTTCGCCTTCCGGCCCGGCAATGAACGAACGGCCATGGAAGGTGTCGCTGCCACCGTCCATGGTTTCGGTACCGATGCGGTTGCTGGCCAGCAGCGGCATCACATTGGCCGCGGCATGGCCCTGCTGGACCCGGATCCAGTGGTCGGCCGACTGGATGCCCGCATCGTGCGGCTCACTGCCGATGGCAGTCGGATACAGCAGGATTTCCGCCCCCATCAGCGCCATGGCGCGGGCGCATTCCGGAAACCACTGGTCCCAGCAGATGCCGACGCCAATCCGGCCGACCCGGGTATCCCAGACCTTGAAGCCGAGATCGCCGGGGCTGAAGTAGTACTTTTCCTGGTAGCCGGGGCCGTCGGGAATGTGCATTTTCCGGTAGCGGCCGAGCAGTGTGCCGTCGGCGTCGATCATGGCCACGCTGTTGAAATGGCTCTGGCCGGCCCGCTCGAAAAAGCTGACCGGCAGCACCACGCCAAGCTCGCGCGCCAGCGCCTGGAAGCGCGGCAGCCAGCTGTGGGTTTCCAGCGGCTGCGCCAGCTCGAACAGCGGCGCATGCTGGTCGATGCAGAAATACGGTGTCTCGAACAGTTCCTGCAGCAGGATCAGTCCGGCGCCGCGGCTGGCGGCTTCGCGCACCAGTCCGATGGCGTTGTCGATATTGCGTTCACGGTCCCAGTCGCAGGCCATCTGCGTTGCGGCGACGGTAACAGGTCTCATCTTGATCCTCGGTCGGCGCGGCCGGGCGCGTTCCGGCCGGCTAGCGCGGCTTGCGCGGCAGCCAGTCCGGTCGTTCCGTCCGCGGGTGATCGATGCCCGACGGGGCATCGCTGACCAGATTATCGCGCACGGTCGGACCGGGCGCTTCCGGTCTGTGGGTCGTCAGTCGATCCAGCTCAAAGAAACCGCGTCGGGTCCTGCTGCTCGGGGTATGCATGGTTCCGTCTCCTGGTGGTGGGCCATCGTGCCGGTTGATGGTGCCGTGGTGTCCGGGTGGACGTTTCCTGTTTTGCAATTGGCATGCCAGTTAATGCCGGGTGCTCAATTTATTGCACGGCCAAGGTGTCTGGTTTGGCTTCTTTCGTCAAGAATAATAAACGCCAGATGATGCGGTTAGTGGTTATTCGTGCCTGAAAGGGCTGATGCATGACCTGTTTCATGCACTGATTTCGCGCGGAAATGCTCTGCGGCAGTGCAATATGGCTTATTGCACTGCAAAACAAGATATTCATTTGGCATTGCGATAAGCGCTGCGTGTTTGTTGTCAATTTTATTAAACGTCTCTATTCTGGCCTGGGTGTCGAAGGTGTTAAACAATCCGGCATTATCCGGCGCAGACCGGACACAGAATCCCGCACGGAAACCGGGAATGCGGCGCAACGATGCAGTTCGCCACGCTTTTCCGGGCTGGCCCGACTTTTGCAATCCACGGGTCAGGCATCCAGGCGGATGTCGACGAACGGTCTTCCGGGCCGTCGTCTGGGAACTAGAGGAAGAGAAACGACATGAAGCATATTTTCCGCATTGGGGCGGCGGCGGTTGCTGTCGGGTGGGCCGTTCACGCCATGGCTGCCGGCGGCGAACTCCATATCTACAACTGGTCCGACTACATCGCCAAGGACACCGTTGCCAGGTTCGAGAAGGAAACCGGCATCAAGGTCCGCTACGATGTCTATGACTCGGACGAGACCCTGCAGGCCAAGCTGCTGACCGGCAAGTCCGGCTACGATCTGGTCAACCCGTCCAACGACTTCCTCAGCAAGCAGATCCAGTCCGGCGTGTACCAGAAACTCGACCGCTCGAAACTGCCGAACTGGAAAAACCTCGATCCGGCACTGCTGGCCAAGTTCGCCGCCAGCGATCCGGGCAATGCGTATTCGGTACCGTACATGTGGGGCACGACCACGATCGGCATCAATGTCGACAAGGTCAAGGCGGCACTGGGCGACGATTACCCGGCCAATGAATGGGAGCTGCTGTACAACCCGAAATACGTCAGCAAGCTCAAGCGCTGCGGCGTGTCGGTGCTGAACTCCGGCAATGATGTGTTCCCGTCGGTACTGCGCTATATCGGCAAGAGCCCGGTCAGTACCAGTCTCAATGACTACAAGGAAGCGGCGAAGACACTGGAAGCAGTGCGCCCGTATATCACCCGCTTCAACTCGTCTTCCTATATCAACGAGATGGCCAATGGCGAGCTGTGTCTGGCGCTCGGTTATTCCGGCGACCTGCTGATCGCCAACCAGCGGGCGAAGGAAGCGAAGAACGGTGTCAGGATCAAGGTCATCATCCCGAAAACCGGCGCCACGCTGTGGGCGAACATGATGGCGATTCCGAAGGACGCAAAGAACGTCGAGGCGGCGCACAAGTTCCTCGATTTCATCATGCGGCCCGATGTCGTGGCTGACATTTCCAACCAGGTGTTCTATGCCAATGCAAACAAGGCGGCGACACCCCTGGTCAACAAGGCGATTTCGGGCGACCCCAACGTCTACCCGAACGACGCGATCAAGCAGGTGCTGTGGACGCGGAACGTGCAGCCCGCCGATGTGCAGCGCGGCGTGACCCGGCTGTGGACCACGGTCAAGACCGGCCGCTAATTCCCCTGAACGCCCAGACCACCGTCCCGGCACTGCCGTATCGGGACGGCGGGGAGAAATCGCCATGAATGACCACACCGAAAAGAAACCGTATCTGCAGATCGTCAATGTCGTGAAGAAATTCGGCGACACGCTGGCGGTCGACCATGTCAGCCTCGATGTCGAGCGGCAGGAGATCTTCGCGCTGCTCGGTTCGTCCGGCTCCGGCAAGTCGACGCTGCTGCGCATGCTGGCCGGCATGGACCGCCCGACCAGTGGCCGCATCATCCTCGACGGGCAGGACATCACTGCACTGCCGCCGTACGAGCGGCCGATCAACATGATGTTCCAGAGCTATGCGCTGTTCCCGCACATGACGGTCGGCGAAAACATTGCCTTCGGCCTGAAGCAGGACCGGATGGCGAAAAAGGACATTGACGACCGGGTCAAGGAAATGCTCGCGCTGGTGCAGATGAGCAAGTACGCGAACCGCAAGCCGTACCAGTTGTCCGGTGGCCAGCAGCAGCGTGTCGCCCTGGCGCGCAGCCTGGCCAAGCGACCGAAGCTGTTGCTGCTCGACGAACCGCTCGGCGCACTGGACAAGAAGCTGCGCCAGCAGACCCAGCTCGAACTGGTCAATACGCTGGAGAAAGTCGGCGTGACCTGCATGCTGGTCACCCATGACCAGGAGGAGGCGATGACCATGGCCGGCCGCATCGGCATCATGAGCGAGGGCTGCCTGCTGCAGGTCGGCTCGCCCAGCCAGGTCTATGACTTCCCCAACTGCCGCTTTACCGCCGAATTCATCGGCGAGACCAATATGTTCCACGGCAAGGTGGTGGTGGACGAACCGGATCACATCGAGATCGACTCGGACGTCTTCGGCGGACGCATCTGCATCGACCATGGCATTTCCGGCCCGAAGGGCATGGAAGTCTGGGCGAGCGTCCGGCCCGAGGACGTCCATGTGGATCGGCATGCGCCGGCCCATGCCGCCAACGCGGTGAAAGGCGAGGTCAAGGAGATCGCCTACCTCGGCAGCTACTCGGTGTACCACATCAGGCTGGCGACCGGGAAAGTGGTCAAATCGATGGTGCCGTCCACCCGCTGGTATGAAGCGGGCGAGGAAGCGCCGACCTGGGGTGATCCGGTGTTCATCAGCTGGCGCGCCGACATGCCCGTGGTGCTGACCCAGTAAGGAGGCAGCCATGAATCTCAAGCGCACTCTCGACGCCTGGCTCAGGCCGGGCAGGGGAACCGTGATCGGCATCCCGTATTTCTGGTTGCTGCTGTTTTTCCTCGCCCCGTTCTTCATCGTGCTGAAAATCAGCTTTTCCGAGGTCGACATCGCCGTCCCGCCGTTCACGGCGCTGATGTCCAGCGAAGGCAGCCGGGTCACGTTTGCCTTCAACCTGGAGAACTACGCGTTCCTGTTCAGCGACGAGCTGTACATCGACACCTACCTGAGCTCGCTGAAAGTGGCGGCAGTCACCACCATCGCCTGCCTGCTGATCGGCTATCCGATCGCCTATGCGATCGCCCGTGCCAGCCCGGCGGCGCGCAATACCTTGCTGCTGCTGGTGATGCTGCCGTTCTGGACCTCGTTCCTGATCCGCGTGTATGCCTGGATGGGCATCCTCAAGGACAACGGGCTGATCAACAACCTGCTGCTCGGTCTGGGCGTGATCAGCGAGCCGCTGCGGATGATGCATACCGACTTCTCGCTGTATGTGGTGATGGTCTATGCCTACCTGCCGTTCATGATCCTGCCGCTGTATGCCCACCTGGTGAAAATGGACCCGCGACTGCTGGAAGCGGCCGGGGATCTCGGTGCCCGGCCATGGAAAGCCTTCCTGGCCATCACGCTGCCCCTGTCCAAGGGCGGCATCATTGCCGGCTCGATGATGGTGTTCATTCCGGCGGTTGGCGAGTTCGTCATCCCGGAACTGGTCGGCGGCACCGAGACGCTGATGATCGGCAAGGTGCTGTGGAACGAGTTCTTCGACAACAACAACTGGCCGATGGCCTCCAGCGTGGCAATCGTCATGGTCTGCCTGTTGATCCTGCCGATCGTGTTCTTCCACCGCTATGAGACCCGGCAACTGGAGGGCGATCGTGGATAATCAGAAACTGCCCGGCTTCCTGAAGCTGTGCCTGATACTGGGCTACCTGTTCCTGTACGTGCCGATCATCAGCCTGATCGTCTACTCGTTCAACGACTCCAAGCTGGTGACGGTATGGGGCGGCTTCTCGGTCAAGTGGTACGGGGAGCTGCTGGAGGACGACGAACTGCTGTCGGCGCTGTGGCTGTCGGTCAAGGTGGCACTGAGTTCGGCCTTTGCGGCGATCATCCTCGGCACCATTGCCGGCTTCGTCATGGCGCGCTTCAAGCGTTTTCGCGGCAGCACGCTGTTTGCCGGCATGCTGACGGCGCCGATGGTGATGCCGGAAGTGATCACCGGTCTGTCGATGCTGTTGCTGTTCATCTCGATGCAGCAGGTGATCGGCGTTCCGGGCGAACGCGGGATGTTCACCATCTGGGTCGGCCATACCACGCTGTGCATGGCCTATGTGTCGGTGGTGGTCCGTTCGCGGCTGGTCGAGATGGACCGCAATATCGAGGATGCCGCCATGGACCTCGGCGCCCGGCCGTTGAAGATCTTCTTCGTCATCACGCTGCCGCTGATCTCGCAGGCGATCGCGTCCGGCTTCCTGCTGTCGCTGACACTGTCGCTGGACGATCTGGTGACCACCGCCTTCCTGTCCGGCCCCGGCTCGACCACGCTGCCGCAGGTGATTTTCTCGCGCGTCCGTCTCGGTCTGAACCCCGAAATCAACGCACTGGGCGCCATTACCGTGCTGGTGGTCGGTACACTGGTCATCGTGTCCAACTACTTGATGCTCAGTTCGCAGCGCAAGAAGGAAAAGGCCATTGCCGACGCGTTCCGCCAGGCCGGCGATGAGGAAAAGAGCAAGCTGGTCGGCGGGCTGCCTGCCGCCGGGCAAGCCTGAGTCTCCGGCCACCCGGCGCACAGCCGGGTGGCCGGACGTTTTCAAAGAGAATCCCATGTCATCCCTGTTCGCTTGTGCCCATCAGGACCATGTCGGGTCCTTCTATGCTGCCAGTTGCGGCGACATTCCCGTCTGGCCCGCGCTGACGGCGGAAACCCGTGCCGATGTCTGCGTGATCGGCGGTGGGCTGGCCGGTTTGTCCACGGCGCTGGAACTGGCCCGGCGCGGGTACGAGGTGGTTCTGCTGGAAGGCTCGCGCGCCGGCTGGGCCGCCAGTGGCCGCAACGGCGGACAGATCATCAATGGCTATGCGTGCGGACTGGACCTGTTCGAGTCCGCCGTCGGTCAGGCCGACAGCGAGCGGCTGTGGCAATGGTCGCTGGAGGCGATGGACATCGTCCGCGAACGCTGCGAGCAGCACGCCATCGACTGCGACCTGCATTTCGGTTATGTGCATGCGGCCAACAAGCCGCGCCATCTCGACGCGCTGGCGACCTGGGTGCGCGACATGGACACCCGCTACGGCTATCGCGCACTGGAATGGCTGGATCGCCCGGCCCTGCGGCGCCGGGTCGATACCGGACGCTACGTCGGCGGCGTGTTCGATCCGCACTCCGGCCATCTGCACCCGCTGAAATACACGCTCGGCCTGGCCCGCGCCGCCGTCGCAGCCGGCGTCCGGCTGTACGAGAACAGCGCCGCGACCCGGGTCGACAGCAGCGGGGAGCGGATCGTCATCCATACTGCCGCTGGCCAGGTGTCGGCCGAGCGGGCGGTGTTTGCCTGCAATGCGCTGGTCGGTGGGCTGGAACCGTCACTCAAGCGCAAGATCATGCCGGTCGGCACCTATGTCATTGCCACCGCGCCACTGGGCGAGGCGAGGGCGCGCTCGCTGCTGCCGGGCAATGACGCGGTGTGCGACAGCAACTTCGTCCTTGACTACTACCGGCTGTCTGCCGACCAGCGACTGCTGTTCGGCGGGAAAGTCAGCTATTCCGGCCACCCGCCGCGCGATCTGGCCGGCAGCATGCGCGCCGACATGCTGAAGGTGTTTCCGGGCCTGGCCGATGTCGGTATCGACTATGCATGGGGTGGTTTCTGCGACATCACGCTGAACCGGGCCCCGCACTTCGGCCGCCTGCATGGTGGCCGGGCCTTTTTCATGCAGGGCTTCTCCGGCCATGGCGTGGCGCTGACCGGGCTGGCCGGGCGGGTGGTGGCCGAAGCCATCGATGGTGACGACCAGCGACTGAAAGTGTTCGAGCGCCTTCCCCATCGCGATTTTCCCGGCGGCAGCCTGCTGCGCGCACCGGCACTGGTGGCGGCCATGAGCTATTTCCGCCTGCGTGACCTGATGCCCTGAGCCGGCATCACCCAGCTGCCGTTGCGTACCGAGTGCGTCGTAATGGTAGCGGCTGGTGCAGACGGTGGTTTCCAGCGTCTTGCCGAACGCGAACACTGGTAACGGAAGTTGGCAGGCTGACCGCTGTCGGCCTGTCGCGCATCACTGCTGTCGAGCGGGAGGCCGATGGATGAGAAGGCATAGTATTCGATGCGCTTGTCAGCGCGGTTGTGGCGAACGATGCGGACAGCACACTGCTGGTGGTCGGCGTGCCGGCGCAGCGGAGGGCTGAAAGAGCGTCTGTGACTGTGGGCATGCATGGGGGGCGCTAGTTAACGACGAATGAATGTCGCGCCTCCAGCCGTCGATGGCGTGGCACAACTGAAAACGACTTTCTGGCTACGTGCCAAAATGCCATGTATTCCTCCGATTTTTCGCGTATGGTGGGCCTCGGGATCGTCCAGGAAGCCATAGCGTTCCCCTGCTCCGTGGTAGCCAACCACCTGCACCCGCCGATAATCCAGCTTCCTCAGCTCGTCCCGCAAGGATTGCGCTGCAGCCAATGCGGCAGGGCCACCGATTTTTACTTCCGGCTGCGCGTTACTGATATTGACGGGATCCGCCGTATGACAACTTTTAAGTAAAATCCGTAGCGGAAGATCCGGCATGTCATGTTTGTAAAGACTGAAGGCCAGGTCCTGCATTGACATGAAGTTATTAAGCTCATCAAGGACAAATGGCTTGCCGGCAGCACCATGAGCTAATATATGAAGCTTGTCATTCTCCTTGAGTTGACTGAGAATTTGGGAGGTGGTTATATCTTTTGTGCTCATCTGACTTGTTGCTAATCTTATATATTTTGGGGCGGAAGTAAATCTTTTAATTGCGGCACCTTTCCCCATTTTTCTATTTAATTCCACATCTGTGTTGTATTGGTTGAATCCCATTTCGCGAACTATCTGCTGCTCAAAAGCAGAATCAGATGCACCTTTTCTGAAGTCGCCTAACAGACTGTGAAGCTTACGGCGATTATCGCGATCGTAGAGTAAAACATCAAAAGGTGCTTTGTTGACCAATAACCTCTGCGTATTTTCTGCAATGGCCATATCCATAATATCCGGGCTCACTATCGGCATAAAAAGATAGCCTTTTCCTCCCTTCAGCCCATCCGGGTCACGCAACGTCAGCGGATTATTGCTGACCATGCGGAACAGATTCAGGCCATCAATGGTGCCCCCCGGATCGGGATTGATCCAGCGCCCGAGCCATGGCGCGTAATAGCGCAAACCATACGCATACAGGCCGCTGGCATCGCGCTCCTTGCCCGAATACCGCACGAATTTATAGCTGACCTCGCTGTCGCTGCGTGCGGCCCAGGCGGCAGTGCCGCCATACGGGTAATACGCTTCCCAGCTGACAACCGCGGCGGCGTCGTCCAGCTCCAGCAGAGATGAACCGACCGGATCGGCCAGGCTGTAGCGCAGTCCGTCATTGGCGATATCGGCCGGTTGACCGAGCGTCCAGTGCAGCGCGCGAACCGACAGCCGGCCACTGCCGTCGAGTTGCAGCAGTTGCAGGGTTTCGACCGTACTGGCGCTGCCGCCATCCGGGGTCTGCGTGGTATCGCGCAGCTCCAGCCCGGGCAGGTAGCGCACGCGCTGACTGCGGGTGGTGCCGCTGGTGCGGGTCGTCAGGGTTTTTTGCGAGCGCTGGCCGTGGCCGTCGTAGCGGTAGTTTTCCTGATCGCTGCTGCCGTCGTCATGCCGGGCCAGGGTGACGGTCTGCAACTGGCCGCGTGTGTCCCAGCCCAGCGGCTGGCCGGCCGCCAGCGCCAGCAACTGGCCGGCGGCATCGAAGCCGGCGTCGACATCGGCCGGGGTCAGGCCGTCGCTTTGCTGCAGCGTGCGGTTGCTGGTGCTGGATACCACCATGGCCAGCGTATACGGCTGGCTGCCCTGATGATGGATGGCGCTCAGATTGCCGCCGCGGTCATAGTCGTAGGTCCGGGTATAGGCACTCAGGTCGGTGTCATCGATGGGGAGCGGCGCAGGCAGTGCCTCGGTCTGCTGCCCGGCCTGTTCCCGGCCGGTGGCCTGCACCAGCTGGTACAGCGCGTCATACTGGTAGCTCCGATTGCCATCGACGGCCTGATTGCGTCGGAAACGGCGGCTGACCGTGCCGTCGCTGCAGCCGAGCAGATTGCCGACCGGGTCGTACTGATAGCTGAGCGCCTGCAATGGCTTGCCGGGGCGGGTGGTGTTCAGGGTGCCCAGACGGCGGGTCTGCGGTTCGTAGTCGTAGTCGCTGACCACGCCGTTGCCGGCGACTTCGTGCCGCACCTGGCCGGCGGCGTCGTAGTCGATGCTCTGCAGCAAGGGCAGCCAGTCGTTGCTGCCCGCCCACTGCAGGTCGCGTGCCGCCAGCTGGCCGGCGACGTTCAGGGTCTGCCGGCGGCGGTTGCCGACGGCATCGGTCAACTGCCGCAGCGTACCGAGTGCGTCGTAATGGTAGCGGGAGGTGTAAACGGTAGTTTCCAGCGTCTTGCCATCGTCGCCGAGGAACTGGCGCTGTTCGGTCAGCAGCAGGCCGGTCAGCGCGTAGGCGGGCGTGGAGACGCGTCCGGCCGGGTCGTCATGCTGCAGCAACTGGCCGCGGCGATTGGCACCGGCGACGACGGCCGTTTCGCCGTAGACCAGCTGTTCGCTGCTGACGCCGTTGTCGCTGACGCTGCTGAGGCGGTGCAGCGGGTCGTGGGCAAAGCGTTGCGAATTGCCGAGGGCATCGCGGTTCCAGACCGAAGCGCCCTCGATATCGAACAGGACCTGGCTGGCGCCGGCATCCTGGCTGGCGGTGGCCAGCGCGCGGCCGGACAGCGAACACAGGTAACGGAAGTTGGCCGACTGGCCGCTGTCGGCCAGTCGGGCATCACTGCTGTCGAGCGGGAAGCCGGTGTGCGAGAAGGTGTGGCGCTCGATACGCTCGTCGGCGGCTTCGTCGTCAGTGCGGTGGTAGCGAATGACGCGAACGGCAAGGAGACGATTGTCGTGGACGGTGACGGTCGGGGT